>NZ_JBVVAK010000040.1:0-61185 GCF_055792825.1 Microvirga sp. GN3 | reverse complement strand
ATGAACGGCGGGGCCACGATCGCCCCCATCGGTCCATCCAACTCCTGCCAACGCGTTCCCCATATTCCAGACCTCATCGCGATGAAACAGACGCAACGAGCGCCCGCGATCGCAGTCCAGAACGACAAACATCAACATGTCTCATGAATAGGGTGGGCTAGCAACACGTTGGTTGGCCTTCAGGCCGCCCGGGTTGGCATCACAAAGGACAACGAGCTGTTCGGTGGTGTCGTGCCGTATCCGTTTGTCGCAACGAAGGCCATCACCCATCCCCTCGTTGAGCCGGGCGCCTATGCCCCGGAGGGCTGGTCCGACACATTCACTTGCCAAGTACAAAGTGCTGTCCTGGAGGGGTACACGGTCTTTACGGCAGAGCAAGCCCATGCTGCCGGTGAACGTCTTTTGGAGCACGGGCCTGTCCGCCTCAAGCCGGTCCACGCGACCGCCGGACGGGGTCAGCGAGTCATCCGGAGCCTGACCGAGCTTACGGAGGCTCTTGCTGGCATCGCTGCGGCTGAACTTGCGGATGCTGGGCTGGTCCTGGAGGAGAACCTCACGGCCGTGACCACCTACAGCGTCGGCCAGGTGCGGGTGGCGGATCTCACAGCCACGTATTACGGCAGCCAGCGGCTGACGACCGACAGCACTGGAGAAGAGGTCTATGGAGGATCCGACCTCGTAGTGGTGCGCGGCAACTTCGATGTTCTGGTGCAGCTGTCTCTGCCTGAGTACATTCGCATCGCCGTGGAGCAGGCCCGAACCTACGATGCCGCCACAAGCGTCTTCCCGGGGCTGTTTGCCTCGCGCCGCAACTATGACGTGGCTCAGGGAACGAACGCACGGAGGCAGTGGCGCTCGGGGGTTCTGGAGCAATTCTGGCGTGTGGGTGGCGCAACGGGTGCTGAGATCGCCGCCCTTGAGTCCTTTCGGGCTGAGCCTGGCTTGCTGGTGGTCCACACAGCCACCTTCGAGGTTTACGGTGAGAGCCAGGCTCCGCCACCCCATGCGACGGTGTATTTTCGTGGAGTGGACGAGCATGTCGGATGGTTGACCAAGTACGTGGTGGTTCAGGCGCATGACGACACGCGATGACCGGATCGACATTCCTGTCGATGATGAGCGAATTTCCGGCACCCTGGTGACCCCGGCCACGGTCGTTCCTGGGGTGCTGTTTCTACATGGCTGGGGCGGAAGCCAGGAGCAGTACCTGGCCCGGGCCCGCGAGATTGCCGCCTTGGGCTGTGTGTGCCTGACGGTTGATCTGCGGGGCCACGCCGAAACTGAGGAGCAGAAAGAGACTGTCACCCGCGAGGACAATCTGCGGGATGCGCTGGCGGCCTACGACACCCTGGTCAGCCATCAAGCCGTCGACAAAGACGCCATAGCCGTGGTGGGCAGCAGCTATGGCGGCTATTTGGCCGCCATCCTGAGCTCTCTGCGCCCCGTGCACTGGCTTGGCTTGCGCGTGCCGGCGCTCTACCGGGACGAGGATTGGCCGCTGCCGAAGCAGCAGCTGAAGAAGTACGGCCTTGCCGACTACCGTCGCGGGCGGATGACGCCTGACCAGAACCGGGCCCTGGCCGCCTGCGCGGCATTCAGGGGTGATGTGCTGGTGGTGGAGTCCGAGCACGACCACATCATCCCGCACCCGGTGATCAAGAACTATCTGGCCGCGCTTAAGGGGGCGCACTCGCTCACCTACCGCGTGATCGAGGGGGCCGATCATGCCCTTTCTGACGAGGCGTGGCAGCAGGCCTACACCTCCCTGCTGCTCAACTGGGCCACCGAGATGGTGCTGGGAGCCCGGGAGGAAGGCGCAGCACCCGGGGTGCGCACGCATCTCCAACCTGCACCACGCCGGGAGCCTCCAACGGCGGCGTGATCTTGAACATGCCACGCTGTCTCAGGGGCTGCCTCGGTTGTCTACTAAAGCTGAGGTACATCCAATAAAACGGCGGTTTGTTCGATCTGTTGGCCCGACCTCCAATAAATTGGAGGAAAGAAGCAGCCTCGTCATTGGGATGGGTTGCTGTGGGACTTCGCCGAGCTCATCCTTTTCTTCGACGCAGCGGGAACGCTGGCGCATTTCTGACAAGCAGATGAGAGACGGACAGATGACCAGCTCAGCCGCAATGCCCATGATGGGCAACATGATGCCGGGTATGATGCCGATGATGGGAGGCATGATGCCCATGATGGGTGGGATGATGCCCATGATGGGTGGGATGATGCCTCAGATGCCTCAGATGCCGATGCCCGGCATGATGCCGAACATGATGTCCCCCATGCAGATGGGCGGGATGATGCCGGGCATGATGTGCCGCATGTCCTGCGAAATGGCAGCGGACGGTTCCATGACCTGCACCATGATGCCGATGGAAGGCATGTCCGCCGACATGTTCAAGATGTGCTGCGAGAACATGATGCGAATGATGGAGATGGGCATGCCCTGCATGATGATGTGCGGTGGCATGATGCTGGTTGGCATGAGCTCGGCCATGGGCGCGCAGACCAAGCCGATGAAGAAGAGCGCCTGAACAGGCCACCCTCCGAAAGGCGCTGCCGCCCGCCGGGTGTGGCACCGCCTACTCGGGCACAGTGATCGAACTGTCAGACCGTCTCCACGTAGGTCATCACCAGGTACATGATCGCCATCACATGGCCGGGGTTGCGGTAGATGTGCGGAACGTCGGCTTGGAAGATGATCGAGTCGTCGGCGTGGAGACTGTAAACGGAGCCGTTGACCTCAATCTCCACATCGCCGATCACGACGGTCAGGTTCTCGATTGTGCCCGCTGCATGGGCAACGGCGTCTTCCTGTGACTGCGCGGCAAGGGTGAGCTTATAAAATTCGACGCGCCGCTCCGCTTCGAAGGGAAACAACGCCCGTGAGGTGAAACTCCCGTCTGCCGATGTAAGGATCTTTGCATTCTTTGAGCGCATGACAACCGTGCCGCTGCCGGTACTTGGGCTTGTCAGCGCCGAGAACGGGACATCGAGCGCCCGCGCCACCTTCCACAGCAACGATATCGTCGGGACGCTTCGCCCCAGCTCGATCTGGCTTAGCATGGCACGGCTGACGCCAGCGAGGTTGGCAAGGCGCTCTAGCGAGTGACCACGCGAGCGGCGCAGCCGCTTGAGGTTGCTGCTGACGATCTCGGCAAGCTCGTGGGCCTCACTCTCAAGGTCGCCCTCAGCTTCATGCGCAACACCGGTGAGATGATCCTTGGGCACATCTCTCACGGCGACACCTCGTCTTACCGATGCATGGGCCAAGCATTCCCGACCCAAACAGGCACGAAGAACCATACCGCAACCCAAGTCCCGGGCACAACGGTAGGCATCGGTGCTGCGGGTTGCGCTATCCCCTGGCGCTGGCGCCTCACTTCGTTGAGATCAATGATTTGCGCCGTTGCGGCCATAACCTCTGCCTAGAGTTCATCAAACAGAACACATAATCCTTTAAAAAGAACATACTGTCAATATAACGGAACCTTAGCAGCTACTGTAGCCGCAAATCTTTGTAGCGTATCTTGTTTTGGGCGCGACTGAGGTCTCAACTATTGTTCTGAGTAACGAACATTTGGCCTCCAAAACTGACCTCTGAGGCGGGGTCAAGCTCGATGCATCTAAAGCATGTTGCAACATATCTTATGGAACCTGCTGCTGCCCGGTCAAAACGGTCTCGAGTGGTGGTTCCGGCAGCGTTGCCTCTGTCGCTGTCCGGTAAGAGTTTTGACAAGACGCCGGAGGAGCTGCCCAGGCCGATCTACGCCTTCTCTTCTGCGCACTTCACTCCCATGTGGCATCTGGCACTTTAGCTGGGTTCAACCTCAGTCAGAGAAGCTCCATGAGATCAATCATCTGCGCCGCTTTGGCAGGCGGTAGCCTCCTCATCTCCGTTCCACCAGCCTTCGCCCAGAGCCAAACGCAGCGCGGCGAGTACCTGGTGACCATCATGGATTGCACCGGCTGCCATACGCCGGGCACCTTCCTCGGCAAGCCCGACATGCAGCGTCCTCTGGCGGGATCGGAGGTCGGCTTCCAGATCCCGGGCCTCGGCATCTTCTACCCGCCTAACCTGACCCCTGATCCCGAGACAGGGCTCGGTCAATGGAGCGAGGCCGACATCATCACGGCGGTGCGGACCGGTGTCAGACCCGACGGTCGGCAGCTGGTGCCGATCATGCCGTATCATTCCTACGGCAAGCTTACGGATGGGGATGCCAAAGCTCTGGCAGGCTATCTCAAGAGCCTGAAGCCGGTCAGGAACCAGGTGCCCGGTCCGGTCGGGGCCAACGAGAAGCCCTCAGCGCCTTACCTGACCGTTGTCATGCCCCAGTAGCCGCTTGGAGCAGAGCACCCAAAATCCAAAAGCCGGCAGTCCCCGGAAAGGCGCAGGAGACATCAGATATGCTTGAGGCAGAACTGCAGCGGCTGCGCGCCGACAACTCGGCGATTGCAACGCTGCTGCAAGAACTGAAGAACAACCTTGCACTGCCGCTCCCGCCGGAGCCGCCGTTCCAGGTCATGGCGGACGTGACAGCCCTGCAGGATCGGGTCTATGCCATGGCCCGCAGGGTCGGGAGCATGAAGCGTGAGATCCGCGACAGGATCCTGCAGCAGACGCTCGCGGCTGACCTCTCCCCACACCGAGAGGAGATATCAGAAACAGCTCGACTTGGGCTGTGAACTTCCTGGCGCGCCCTAGATGGTCCGCATGGATATTCGCGCCGCTCTCCTGCTTCTCTTCACCCTCTGCCTGGCACTTGGCCTAACGGCCTTTGCGAACGTGTCGAACGTCGCTGAGATGGTCGACAGGGCGCGCACTGCCGGGGCGAACGAGGACACCATGGCCATCGAGCCGATGCATGTCTTGCCGCACAATTGACGGGATCATCAGTTCCCTGCCCGATCGCCCCATCCATGTCGATAATTTCGCGACGATGGTGCCGGCTACTCCTGGTTTGGGCGCGCCTCAACAACGGCGGGGCGACGCACGCGATCCGGTCAGGGCTCTTTTCGTCCCCGCTCACGCTCGACCCGCCGCAACGCAAGTAGCAGGTCGATTTGATCTAAGGGCTGGACGGAGCTTACTGCAGTATTTAAGCCCTGGGTTGGCCGTGCCGTACGTGTGATCGACGGAAGCTGTCGGAGTATGGGAGGCATCGGCCACCTCAATCTATCCAAGTGACTGAACGACGGCCCAGACGAGTACACCTAATGCAGCGAACAAGATCAGCCAATTGAGCACACGGGCCGACCTGTCAGTGGCGGGCGACTTTTTATTAGCCACCAGGAGTTGTTATCATCATCCATGTCAAAGAACTCCGACAACACGCGACTGATAGCACCACCCGTACAAGCGCTCCTTCGTCCTCATCCGTTGATTAGGTGCACTTGGGAGCCCGCCTAAGAACACTTTCGTCGGAAGGATCAGTCTTTTGAGCGCTGGAACTCGCCTTCACTCGTCCCGCGTTATGATAACGACCGCTTCAAACCCCGCCTGCTGACGATTTGAGGCCAAGGCAAAGGCGGCTGAGAGCGCCTGATCCTCAGTGGAGTGAACTGATATGGTTCGCCCCTCGTACGATACCGACCAAACATCATCCCTCGCACGCGTTACGACAATTCGTTCCACGCTTGTGGCTTCCTTGGAGACCACTTGTCAGCTTAGATGTTCATCTTGGCTTCGCAGCAAGATCAAAGGGGTAAATGCGCATTAAAGCGTGGGAGAGTCATAGCCCTCGGACGGATGGCTTGATTGTCACTCGTAGTACCCTGAGAAGCCACATAAGAGCGTCGCGCCTATTACCTCAGAAGTAGAATTATGAGCGCGCACGACTTTGAATCATTTTCTCAGAATGAGAGTAGAATTCTATTGTCGGTCAGTCACTAACATGCTCTGTAACCCATCACGCCACACCCGTCCAAGCTACTCATTTGTCCGACGGGTCAAGCCCCGGTCAGCCATGAGCCCCTTCTGCCACGCGGTGCATCGCATTTCGTTGGCGGACGTGGAGGACGAGCCGTATTTCGAGAACGTCGTTCACGATTTAATCGACTATGTGGGTGATGACACAATCGTCGCTCACAACTACGCCTACGAGTACAACACGCTCAAACGGGAGTTTGAGCGCACAGCACAGCCGATCTATCCACGAGAGCGCTTCTTCTGCACCATGGCTCTGGCTAAGCGATCCGGACTTCCCGGCAAGCTCCGTCAGGCTTGCTCGCAGGCCGGCATCAGCATTACTCACCTGCGTGCCGAGCACGACGCCTTGAACGATGCGCTGCTGGCAGCCCATCTGTTTCTGAAGCTCGGTCTGTCCGAGAACAAGAGCTAGCTTCGCCTCAAGAACTCCAAACCTGGTGGCAGGTCGTGTTCCTGTCGCGCTGGCCTCATCGCTTTGATGGAGGATTTTGGTTTAGCTGGCACTTCGTCAGTGATCCAGGCAGACTTCCCATCAAGCGTCTCCAGTGAGCACCCAGCTTCAATATGAATCATTGCTTCGTGCAGCCATTCGGCTTGTTGTGCGGCAGAGAACTGCGACAGGTAGCGCTGATCCCGCTCCTGAAAGGCGACCTCCAAGTTGCCGTCGTCCCTGTCGCTGACCTGGATCATAATCTGATCCAGCAGCCTTTCCTCGATGAGGTACCCATCCAGCTGGGCGGCTGTGATAGGACCGGTGACCGTGACCAACCGCTTCATGCCTCAAACCCTCTGAAAGGTTCGGGCGAGTGTAGGCAGTACCTGCGATGGAATGGTATGGGATTCTGCAAACATCCTTAATTGGCCAGGCGATAGAACCCGATACATGGCGGGCAAAGATCTTGTGCTGGGTTGATATTGAGCACGGCTTGCAGCGGCATTCACTGGGTATCGGCAAGACAAGTGACAACTTGGCGGCCGATCAGCCTCTATGCTTGTGAAGCGTCATCCCCTCGAGCGGATGCGATGGCTCGGTGACCTTCAGCCGTGTTCATCCAGGTGAGAGCGTCGGCGCGGCAGGTGAATTTCTCCCGACAGATCCTGGGCGTCAGTTTCCCCGGACAGGGACAACCACGCGCCAGGACCGTTTCAGCTCCATTGCATAGGCGGCAGGATGTTCTTTGCTCATTGGACGTACCCAACGTGACACCCGAAGGGATACAACCATCAGGCCCAAGGTAATTGACCAAGGGCGAGTTGCACTGGGCACTATCCCTCGATTCCGATTAGGAAGAGCTTAAACGGGGCATCCAGACCACTTTGATGAGGCACAATGGAGGTCTCGGGCTCCAGGAGCTGACACGCTGCCTTGAACAGCGCAGCGAGCCTTCCCCGATGAGTCAGAGGTCTGCATAGCCCTTGCGGCGCTGGGCATCCGCCCAAGTTTGCAGCGCGACCGCGGCCTGGGCCTCATCAGGAAAGATCTCGACCCTCTCCCGGCCCTTGGCGCCAACGAAGCCCCAATTGCGCACCAGCCGGATCGTGCCGAACAGATCACGCTCGATCATCAGGCTGAAGAAGCGCGCCCTGCCCTGTTCCGGGTTGCGCCGATAGAGCACCAGATGATGCCGTATGGGCGAGCGGGCGTCAGGCATCCTGGGGGCGCTCTTACGTGGGATTGCCCTTCTGGAGCGTCTTCTCCATCTCGCGCCTCATGGCCTCCTCGATCTCGTCGAGGTTGACCTTGACGGTATTGCCGCTGGCCTGTGCCTTGGCCCGCGTCACCGGGACCTTCTTGGCCTTCGGCTGGCCGATGGCCATCTGCGCTTGGGCGGGGAAGTGGCCTTCCAGCATATCGATTAGGCTGTTGAGCGCCGCATCGGACAGCGGGATCTCCGGACTCTCGTCGAGCCCTCTCAGGGCGATGGATTGATTGGTGTAGCGGGGATCCTCCGTCACCTCAGGCCCGAACCACTCGGGGGGATGAAAGCCCCCAGCCTCATCCCTGGTGTCAAACTCCACGGTGATGAAGTGCAGGACACGGGGCCGGATGATCTCGTCGACCAGGGCTTGATCCCTGCCGATCGGCAGGGCTGTGCGGGTGTAGTCGACCTCGCCGGCGCAGACGTCAAGCAGCGCCTGGGCATGGCCCACCGGGATGTCGGTCTGGTCCTCGGTCGCACCGTCAGAGCCGACCGTCTTGAGGATCAGCAGGCCCCTCCCCTCTTCGAGGCGCACCCAGGAGGAGCGATCCCGCTGTTCGGGAAAGAAGCCTTCGACGTGGCGCAGCCCGCCCCTCTCACGTCGGATCAGACGAGCGAAGGACGGGGCGAGGAGAAAGCGGCGGTGAGCAGTCATGAAACCCAAGGAGTGTAAGGGATCGAGAAGCCTTTTATTCGTATATGGCTGAGGAAGAGCGAGGCAACCCTGAACCCCGCACTATGGTTTCCGCTCAGCCACCAGCCTTGAGCCCGAGCCCTCCAGTTCTCGATGAACTGCGGTTGAGATCAGGTAATCTCGATTTCAGAGAAACTGTCGACCAGCGCAAGCTCGCCGAGCTCCACATTCAACGGTTGACCACGGAGTGAGATATGGTCGACCTACCATAGCCCGAGCGGAAGATGCAAAGACGCCTTGGCAGAGACGTTGTCTTGAAATCTCGGCCAAGGCGTTGGTGGTCCAAGGGAGAAAAACCAAACGATAAAGATAGGCTTCCCGCCGATGACAGCAAGGCATCTACAAATGACAACGCCCTGACAGAGTTAGCCGTGCGGAGCTCACTGTCAGGGCGCTTTTGTGATGCCGGTTGCAACACCACGCCACCACAATGCGCCATGAACGCTGAAAGTGCAACCGAACGCTGTGAACAAGCATGAAGCGTCCCGGCGAGAGGCTGAGCACCAGACCTTCCACCAGGACGCGCGCGATGTGTTCCGGCATCGCACAGTCCATGTAGATGCGCGCACGACATGCCGCTGTGCGGTGACGCACACCGTCTGTCCCGATCGCAACGTTGCGACCGCCTTGCAGCCGGAACGTTAGTCGGTCCGGCTGCGGTCGATGCCAATGTCGCGCAGGATGTGAGGGCTCGCCTCCCGTCGCAGAGCCTCGATAAACTCAAACGTCAAGACGGGCCGCTTATGGTCATTCGCCGGCTTGCGCCGAACACGAATGAACTCAAAGCGGAAGGCAAACCCTACAAAGAGCAGCGGGAATACGGTCGGTTTCATGAGAGCCAGCAGCAGCTAAAGTTGTGACGAGGAGAGCGGCACGTTGGTACGTGCAAAGTCGCATAGACATGAAACGCCTCCTCTGGCTGTGGCTGTGAAACGGGCGGACAATCCGCGGGGCAGCTTCAATACCAGAATTTTGCTACCGAGACCAGCCCCGTCAATTCATTTATTGCCTCTGGCCATCTCGATAACTCCTGAACGAGTGCTTGGGTGGGGAGGAACAGTACGCGCCAGGACCTCCATGAGGGATGGTCCTCACGGCAGCCTGGCATGTGCTTGCGCCGGACCAGTTCCGTGATGGGTTTCTTAGGCGGCACGCGCGGCCGGCGCAGCCGATTCTTCGGCCAATTCCTCCACCAGGCGAAAATCACGCAAGGCCGCGCTCGCCTTCGTGCCAGAGATCCCGAGGGAGTTTGCCATCCGTAGCGAGAGCAACGACAGGACTTTCGGCAGTGGCTTGCGGTGCATCCCAAGAATGAACAACGCATCTCTGATCCCAAGTGTCAGCAGTTCCCGCTCCTGGTCTGTTGTCATGACAACATCGGCATCGAGATTCCGACGATTCAGGGCAGACTCAAGCGCATCGATTGCCCCAAGGATGTTGATCGCTGCGGTCGTGGTGTCGTTGATCGTGAACATGTCTCGCCAACGGTCATCTGCGGGATTGGCTGGAAAGTTCCTCCTAGAACTGTGAATCGATGAGGGTTCCGGGTGAGTGAGGACGGTGACGTCAGAGCGACATGCGAACATAGTGAATCTGAGCCTCCCAACGTTGTGTCTTATCTGACTTGAGCCGAGTAATGTGGCCCGGCAGTGGCTGAACAAAAGCAAGCATCGGGCGCGAGCGCCTGACTTTTGATTGGACGATTTGGGTTAGCCCCCTGGCTCTCCCAGAAAGTGATGACAGTATGATGAAGCGGTCTGCTCAGTTGCGACCAGAAGCATCACATCGACGCGTGAGCGTCCGGCGATGAGGGTCAATTCAACTGGCGGACATCAATGGATTGGAGGACGCATGGTTCCGCGCTCATCGCGGCTTCGTCAGACCGAGGGAATGATTGGGAGACCATGGTGAACGTCTGGTTAATGCGCTTCATTCGAAGCGTGCGACGAGAGCGCCGAGCATGCGCCAGGTCGCAGTGCCGATTGGTTCTCAGAGTGGCTTTGGCGAAGTTTTATGACCGCGATCTGAAGGTGTGAAACTCAACTCGAGCAAGACCTCGTAAACGGAATGCGGGTCACATTCGTTCTTGCGGGCTGCGCATTCGTCGAATGACCGGATGTAGTCATCGCATTGTAAGGGGCTGGCAGGCCGCGGGGCTTCCGAACATCTGGAATAAGCCTGTTGCACAATTGCCGTGATGTCGGCAGGAACTGATCCCTCCTGCGGCAATGTCTCCGTGAGTTTTTGGTGCGCAAGGATGGGAGAGGCTGGACCTCCGAGGATGGCGATCGCTATGAAGCCATGATGGATCTTTCGCATCGACCTACCTCGGACCTTTATGGTTAAGGCGAAGTTAACCGATGCACCCTGAAATGGAAGCATGTAACATTCTGGCGCAGTTGATGACTTTCATTGTGAGGAAGCGAGCATATGGCTAAGCGCCCGGAGCAAGAGGATGAACACCCTGACACCAAGGGGGCGGCCAGTACGCCGCATCTCGATCGGCTTGAGAAGCTAGCTAACGCGGCGGCCACTGCCGCGCAGGCCAAGCAGTGGCGGGCGCGCAAGAACGGCCTGCATCAGCAAGAGGAACCGTCCGAGGTCCGCAACCTCAGTCATGATGATGAAGCCAGGGCTCGGGCAGAGGAAGCGATGCGGCAGATGATGGCGAAGCCGCAAGGCAAACGACGCGGCCGCTGACCATCTGACACCACCTGACACTACCCGATGGGGCTCGATTTTGGCAGATCAGCGGCAGATCGAGATTAAGAGACTGTTAGATCTTTGATCGTCATGGTCCCGCCACCTTGCCGATGCAGATGGCAGACCAGCGTTAGAACGGAGTATCACAATGTCAGAAACCAAAGCAGCCAAGAAGCCGAACCCTGCGTTGATGAAGCCACTGCAGCCTTCGACTGAACTGGCGGCTGTTGTGGGATCTGCTCCCCTGCCCCGCACGGAAGTTGTGAGCAGGGTGTGGGACTACATCAAGTCCAACAATCTGCAAAATCCTGAGAACAAACGCGAGATCTTGGCCGACGCAAAGCTCCAGGCCGTGTTCGGCGGCAAAGACAAGGTGAGCATGTTCGAGATGAACAAGCATTTCGCTCAGCATCTCTCCTGAACCTAAGTAGCGGACCTCCGGTTCTGCTGCTATCTGGCCAGGACGCGGAAAGTCCGCTGCAAGCGCTGCCAGTGTCAATCGGTCCGAGCAGCCTACTTCCAGGCTGTGCATCATTCCCTTGGCACACCGGCGCCCTGGTTGAGGCTTCAGACAGCGTCTCAGCCGAGGTACTTTTCATGGCCAGTGCTACAGTTGGAGACAAAGCGTGCGAGCCATTGCGATGTCATGCGTGCTTCTCATAGTGTGCACCACTCTCACGGGGTGTCGGATCGGCGGGAGCCCGGGCGTTCTCCCGCGCACGGCCGTCCCGCCACCGCCATCGATGGCTGGCACCTCGCAAGATACATCCCAGTCGGTGGCGGCTCGGCCCGAATCATCGAGCGCTCAGGCGCCAGCCGCGCTCAATCCGGAGGAGCGCCCTGCCACTGAGCCGATGATTCAGCCACTTCTGACAGGGCGCGGTGCAGGCGCTGGGTTTCGGTTCTGAGTTCCACAGTGCGTGAACGGGATGTTGACGCATCGGGTGTTCAGTTTGCTGGGTGCGAGCATCTGGTCGTTTCGGCCTTACGCATATGAGTATCGACCAATGCTTTTGCTTCGGCGACCACCCAATCACGATCGTTCCTGCCCCGTGACGTCTGCATGGCATCGAATCTGAAGCGGCTTTCCGGCGCACAGATGAAAACAGTCCATCCGGGATCGGCGTGAACCACCTTCAAGCGATACCCTTGGTAATCAACCTCAGCATCCATCGTCCCTGCCTCAATCCGCCATCATATGCTGAGCTGTCTAACGGCCTGAAGCTGCAAAGCATATTACCCCGAAGGGCTATCGGGCCGCGACCTCATAGTTGAGACCGCCAGATGCTTTCTCTGTGGTTCACCAGATGATGCATTGGCGGAAGGACCCAATTCTGCGCAGGGGTCAGAGGTGGGGAGAGACCAGGTTCTCCGTTCCGCGCCGGCGACCTCAAGCGATCCCGTGCCAGTCCAGCCATCGACCGGCCTGACAGGTAAAAGGAAACGATCGGAGCTGGGATACGCGACGAGGTGCGGTCAATTTGGACTGGTGCGGACGACAGGAATTGAGCCCGTATGGACCAGCCCGAGGGATTTTAAGGGTACTGCACAACCGGTCTTGAATGGTGCGGGCGAGGGGACTTGAACCCCTAAGCCATTGAAAAGGCGGCGAATTTTAAGTCCGCTGTGTTTACCGATTTCACCACGCCCGCGTCACAGAATGTGGGGTCCGTCACCGATCCGTGACGTGACCCGTCACAAGTCACAAATGGTACACTACAAGTTTCTAAAGTGTACTTGTAGGTGCAGTGACTGCACGATCCTGAGCCTCCCATGCCTTTACACGGTCAAGCCAGTATTTGTCACCACGCTTTCTCTTCGCGTACCTCTCACCAACGGCTACGAGGTAACGACCGAGGGCGATGAGGTCGCCGGGAGTTCCGGCTATCTCATGGGCTACGCCGTCGCTATAGTTGTGAAGCCCAACGGTGACCCATCGTGTCAGGTCCCCCGGCTCATCGTCAGGGTCCTGCCAGATGGAGGCACTAGCCCACGCGGCCACTTCCGCGTAGCTCGTAGGGTCGCCAGCCTCTTGGAACCTTTGGATGATTTCGCAAGGGGCGAAGTCCAGTCCATACGAGGTCTCTGAGTTCTCGATCCGAGTGATGTCAACCATTACTCAGCCGCCTCCAACACGCCAGCCGCCGCCTTCAGGTTCTGCGGTGCGAGGTGGGCGTACCTCATGGTCATCTGAATGGACTTGTGACCCATCCACTCCTTGACCACGTTGATCGGAACCCCGCGCTGCACCAGCCGTGACGCACACGTATGGCGGCAGATATACGGGACGAAGTGTTCATCGTTGGCGAAGCCTAGCTGAACCCTCGCTCGATCCCATACGTACCTCATCCAGAAGTTATCGTAGGGGAACAGCCGGTCGTTCGGTGCAGTGACTGCACGGACCCTTCGGGCGACAATCTCGGCCACTCGACGGGTCATGTAGATGGTCCGTGGGTGGTCCGTTTTCGTCTTCCAAACGGTCAGGCTACCGGCCTTCAGGTCCACGTCCCGAGGGGTCAGCGAATAGACCTCTGAGGGGCGGAAACCGGTGTCGATGAGGACTTCCACGACTTCCGCGTGGTCCGTCTTCTCCCATCCCCGAAGGAGATTGAGGAGGGCGGTTTCCTCATCCACGGTGAGCCAGCGGATACGACCGACGCCGTCCTTCTTGCGCTCGATCTTCGGGAGGGCCGTGATGATCCCCTTATCCCGAGCATAGCGGAGCGCCTTGGACAGGACCGCAAGCTTCCGATTGATGGTCCCATTCGAGTTGTTCTTGGCTACGCAGTGATCCACGAAGCCCTCGATTGCGTCCATATCAATCGCCGTGATCGGGGTCGTCGTCCCGAAGTAAGCCTCCACTTGCTTGATGTTGACGAGCATCTTGGCCTCGCTAGGGCCTCCCTTCCAGAACCGTTGGAAGGTCTTATCGAGGACAGTCGAGAGACTGTTTTCTCCCGCGTACTGTGCCCCTTTAGGTGCAGTCGCTGCACCGGAACCATTAGGACGTGGAATAGGGTCGCCGCGTAGGACTGCGGCCTTGGCCTCTAGTTCCCACGCCTTAGCGGCCTCGATGGTGTCAAAGGTTTCGCGGTGTCGCTGACCTTTGACGGTGATGTCGGCTTGAAAGCCTTTGCCTCGGGGTCTTACTGCCATTAAGCGGCCTCCGGTTCTATGTGATGGAGAAGAGAGTTGACGACCCGCTCGCCACTAGGGGTCAACTTGATGACCTTGTTTCTGCGGTCGAGCGGGTCCTCGGTGTACGTGATTAAGCCCTTGCCATACTCCTTTGAGAGGGTTGCGACGTTACGCGAGACAGCCGACTTGCCGAGGCCCGTCGCCTGTACGAGTTCCTTGAGGTTGATCCCCGGCTTCCGAGCTATCAGAAGCAGGATGAGGGCCGTGTGCATCGGGAGTTCCGGGTCCACTTTCCGAAACTCTTCGGTGAACAAGATCGCCCGAGAAAGGGGGTTCATTGCCATAGGTAGTCCTCTGCGACAGTGGTTTGATGACGTTAGCACTCCCGTAGAGTGGTCCCCACTGGAACTCGACCACTCCATCTTCGAGGCTGTAGAGCATCGGAGACGACTTGTCACTGTTCCACTCAAGGAACAGTTCGTAACGCGAGAAGAAAGTAACGTATTTCGTGAACCGTAGGTTCATGATGGGTTGATCCCCTTGTTTGGCCCAAAGGTGGTAATTCTAGGCGGTCCCTGAATAGGCTCCGCAAGCTTCGCGCTCCTTTTTAGGGACACGCGCCCGCATCATTAGTGCAGTGACTGCACCAATGCCTTCCACACACACATAGTTGTCGATGGTTAGGCTTCGACGATTGCCCGTAGCGTCTTCAAGAAGGCAGTACCTTCCGGCGTAAGAACAATTTTCTGTTGTCGTCTATCGTCGGGGTTCTGCTCCAACGCTATCAAGTTAAGGGCCTCCCGCGTTCCTGTCCCTATTCCTGACAGGAAAGCAATGGTCCTCGACACTGTACTTTGGGGTATGCCTGTATCGGCCTGAATATCGGCTGAACACGCTCCTTCATGGGTTGCGACGTAAAGCAATACTAACCAAGCGTTCACGTCAAACTTGGTGGACAGGTGCCTACACTCGACACCTAGATGCCAAAGCTTCCTGAAGGTCTTCATTGTTGTAGCCCCCGACGCGATCCTACTTAATTGAACCCAATGGCGGGTTCAAGTCAGAAATGGGTCAAATTCAGGAATGGATGCTTATTTCGCAACCAAACGTGAACGTGTTGCAATGGGGCAACAATGTGCAAAACCCACGACCATCGCGTGACGACGCTAGGTTTCGGCCTCATGGCCTCATCAGGTGGGTAAATCATCCCCCGCGAGTTGGTTCCCCGCGAGGGACAGGTGCAGTGACTGCACTTCAACTCAATTCCCATAGCTTGTAGAGGGAGAAGAGGAGGCCCCCGCCAGTGATCCCGGCAGAGGCTATCAAGAGGGCGTCGAAGAGGCGGTCCATCGTCAGCGACCTACGCGCCATGAGAGCGGATCGTTGAGGATGAGGGTGTCACCACGGACCATGAAGTTGCCGGGGTGGAGGTCCACCTTCCATTCCTTCATGAACTGTTCCTTCAGGGCGACGACAGCCCGCGCTAAGGGAACATCGAGTTCCCCGAGGATACGGGCGAAGGTCATGTTGTCCCCATCGGAAGCCGCCGAGGTGGCGCGGGAGACCCGGTGTCCGAGGTCGTACTGCTCGCCCCAATACCGGACTTCCTTCAGGGTCTCGACATCGGCCACGAAGAAGGTCCCGTAGTCCTTGACGCCGCGCACACTCGGGAAGTGGGGGTTCGGGTTCGTCAGGGCGT
Organism: Microvirga sp. GN3; assembly: GCF_055792825.1. NCBI lineage: Bacteria > Pseudomonadati > Pseudomonadota > Alphaproteobacteria > Hyphomicrobiales > Methylobacteriaceae > Microvirga > Microvirga sp. GN3. The sequence continues at coordinate 45,316 of NZ_JBVVAK010000040.1, read as the reverse complement.
ACTTCACGAAGGCGACCCATCCGTCTTCAGTCGGACGGAAGGCGACCTTGTGGACGTGGTCCGGTTCCTCGGGATGCTGGAAGACCACGCCATAGCATGAGCTTTGACCGATCTTCTGCCATCCGTCAGCGACGAGACCCTTGCAATACTCGAAACACTCTGCCGAGGCGTACTCTCTGAAGTAGCCGCCGAAGTCGTCCTTGGTGATCTGCTCGACCGCCTTAGCGTCAGAAACGAGTTGCATGGATAGGTCCCCCTGTAGGTTGAAAATCCGGTTTCGGCCTGCCGTGGCCTCATCAGTCGGGAGGCATCATCCCGAGACCGGAACAGTCCCGATTAGGGGACCGTTCGGGCAAAGCTATGCCGCTTTGGCGTCTGCGGCTTCGATGGTGAGGATTTGAACGTTGCCGTTCGGGAGGCGGACATACATGGCAAGTTGCTTTGCCATCTGGCCCGCGATTTCAGCGATTGAGGCGACCTTGCGGGCGTTCTCGTAGGTGTCCTCCATCGCCACGTCATAGGCGATTGAGCGGTCCTCATAGAGCTTCCCGCTATCGTCCATCCAGCCGCCCATGACAGGGTTCGCAGTGAAGCCGCCAAAGAGACGGCAGAGGCGACCCTTGAGGTAGTCGTGAGCGGTCTCGACCGTGTTCCCTTCGTTGTCAGCGAGGGGAAGGATGATCCGAGCTTCGCGCATGTGTCTTCTCCTTAGCGGTGCAGTGACTGCACTTGAGTTTCGGTTTCGCCGTGCCATCGGCTCATCAGTAGGGAGGCATCATCCCTAGACCGAGACAGTCCCCCGAAGGGAACTGTCAGGGCAAAATTAAGCCAGCCCGCAAGCCTTGACGAAGGCGTCGAAGTCCATACCGAACTTCGTGGCCATCTCATCAAGCCGTGCCTTGGCTGCATCCTTCTCGCCATCGGTCGCGCCTCGGGTATAGAGACCCCATACCTTACCGGCCCGCTTCTTCGTGGCTGCATCGACCGATCCAGCTTCAGCCTTGGTTTCGCCTTGCGGCTTTGCCTTGGCCTTCGTCTTCTCGCCCTTCAGCTTCGCGTTTTCAGCCTTCAGCTTCTCGATCAATTCGAGTGCTTCAGCCAGTTCACGACGGAGCCGCTCGGCTTCGGTCTCTTTCTTCTTCTTCTCCTTCGGCTCACCGTTAGCATCGCCTTCGGTGTCGCCTTCGGTGTCCCCTTCGGGTTGCGCCTTGGCCTTTTCAGCGGCTTGCCAGATAGCAAGGACGCCATCGACCGACCACTTGCGCTTGTCCTCGGGCAAAGCCTCAACGGCTTCCATGATGGCATCCCAATTCGCCGCAAGCTTCATGAGACGTGCCCGCCAAGTCTTATCGAAGGGAAAGCCTTGAGCTTCGCACCACTCACCGAACGCGCCTTTCTTGCCCGCTAGGGTTTCCTTGGCGTCGTTGAGGCGTTGACCGACGATGCACAGGTCTTCCAAGCTTGTGCGGGTGGCGGCCTTGGCGCGGTTGTAACGCTCAAGGATCGTTGCCGCGCAATCGGCCAGAAAGTTGTGGTTCGGGTCATGAGCGCCGTTGTCGTTCGTGGTGAAGGTCTCGGCTTCGTTGACGTTGTCGAACATTGTGCTTCTCCTTAGCGTTGAGAGTGTTTCGGCCTGCCGTGGCCTCTTCAGCATCCCGGCTTCAGGGATGGACGGTCAGGCTATTGCCCGACCTACGCTAAGGCCCTCCCCTGTCAGGTTTACCGTCCATCGGCTTGCTTCACTTGCCTCCGGTTTCGCCGCGTCTTGTGCAGTCGCTGCACTATTGCCTTGGCTTCGGTCCCCTGCCGTTCCTCACGGTGCAGGAAGGGAGCTATTCAGTTGTCAAAGAGCGGTAGAAGGATCGAGACCTAACCTTGTGCGCCCTAGCGCCTTATGCGGTGTCCAGTCTGTCTTCGCTTCAGTCCTCGGTGGCCGTTTCCGTCCGCCGATGGAGATAGTTTTAGAACAGGGATTGTCCCTAGTCAACAACTAATTTCATCTTTTTTTGATTTTCTTGATTGTCCATGTTTTTCAATTAGTTAGGGCCGGTCACGGTCACCTAATGGGCCGGATTAGTGCCCTATCACGGAAAAAAAAATAGATGGGATGAGGTGGCCTAGATCGGTCCTAGCGTGTCCCTTTAGTGCAGTCGCTGCACCGTTGACCGATGGTGGACCTAGCGTGGTCCTAGCGTGGTCCTGATGAGGTAATGGTTTTGATTACCTCGAAAACAATAGATAAGATGCAAGCACGGTCAAACATTGCAGTGACTGCACCTAGCCCCTCAATGTCCCCTCAATGTGCCCGTTACGATGCAGGAAGGGATATGATATGCGTTGCAATGTCAATGATTTCAATGACTTAGCCGGAGGCTGTGACCGGAATGGTGACCGAAGGTCAACGGAAGGGTGGCCTATCGGCCATCGAGAGGGGTATGGGGGGACCACGGCTTCGTCGTAGCGTGAGGAGGGGCCTCAGATTTTTCCACCTAAATATCCCGAAGGTCCCACTAAAAGACCCCCGAAGGTTCCCCTACGGAGGCCATACAGGGCCATTGAGACCCCGGCAGCTAGGGTAGTAGCCAAGGACCCCTAGAAGGGCCTGTACGGGCTTCCCCGCACGGCTCCCTGAGCGGGTCCGTAAGAGGGGACAGCCTGTTGCTGGACATCACGATACCAGTCCCTCGACTGCTGAGACTGCCACTGCATCTGCTGCTGGACCCCCTGTTGCCACTGTTGGGCCTGCTGAGAGTACCTATAGGAGTTCTCCCGGTTGATGCAGGAGGTGTCCCATGAGGGGCAGGAAGCAAGGGCAGGAGAGGTCAGGAGGGGAAGGAGGAAGGCTCCCACGGAGCCGGTGAAGAGGAAGGAGGTCTTCTTCATGGTCTAACCTAGTGGATGGGTGTCGAAGGGAGGGCCTCCGCAGGAGGACCCCCGAGACACCCATATAACAATAAGTAACCTATAGTCTATACTATTAGTTATATTATATATGTATCTTCCTTCCATCCTCCCCTAAGAGTGGGGGATAATTATGGTGCAGTACCACTGCACTTTTATAAGTAGAGTGAGACTGCACCTGTAGTAAAGTGCAGTCACTCCACTTTAGAAAAAAAAAGAAGGCGCGGGATTAGACCCGCACCCATAGGTTCCTCGCCGGTCCCTTCTTGCCGAAGCCATTCAGGAACTTGTCGAGTTCTTCTTGCAGCCGCTTCTCCTTGAGAGCCGCAGCCGCCTTGTCTTCGTCCCTCGCCATCTGTTCCGTCCAGTAGGCGACAGCGATAGCGAGAGCGTCGAGCCGGTCGTCCTTGACCAGCGATCCCCGGTCCTTCGTGATCCGCGTGAGTTGGTGCATCAGCATGTAGTGCTGCTGCTTCTCGGGCGGGTACTGAGACACGGTCTTGTAATCCTGCTCGATCACCTTTTGGTCGATGACCAGCTTGTGCCTCATCATGACAGGCTCAAGGGTGTCGATGATGCGCTTCTCCTTCTGCGTGGAGTGCTTCACCTCCTCGATCTTGCAGGGGTGCGTCCTGTTCAGGACAGGGGTGAACAGCTTGGTCCACATACCGTCACCGAAGTTGGCCTCAACGATGACGTGATTGACCTTGTACTGTTCCGCCAGCTTCGCCAGCTTGAGGAGCGTCTCGTCGTCGTAGCCACCCACCAAGCCACCCGCAGCGACCACGTAGAGGTAACCGTGGAGGAACTTGACGATGGCATAGCCGGTCTCGTCACCGCCACGACCGGAGGGGTCGATAGCCATGACCGTTCCGGTGAACTCGGCCCAATCCTTATCGACCCACATAGGCCGGTGGTAGCGGTCACCAGCGAAGGCCACGTTCGGTAGCTCGTTGAGGACAAGCTCGGGGCTTGCCGCCCATACGACCTTCAAGGGGGCCATCTCGGGGTTGACGTTCATGACGATCAAGTCGGACACCTTGAGGGGATACCTCTCGGCGTCGGACAGGCGAGTATCGAGCATGAACTGAAGGGCGAAGCCTGCGCGACCGTAGGACGCCTCACGCTCGAATAGGTCGTCGTCGTTGAAGCGTTTCGGATCGGTGGACTGACCGGCCTTCCATCCCTTCTCGATGAGGTCGTCAATGTAGGGAGCGAGGCGCTCGCCATAGACAATCCTCTGCTTCTCGTCGGGGATACGGGCGGGCCAGATGCGGACCTGATAACCACGACCGGGAAGCTCGTTGTAAAGCGACTGCTCGGTCTGAGGGGTGCCGAGGTAAACGATGCGACCACCTGGCTTCAGGATAGCGTCGAACTCCTTCACAAGCTCGGACAGCTTGTCACGCATGGCCTGCGTAGCGGAGTTGTTCGGGACCTCGATGTCGTCCGCGACGATGGTGTCTGCGCGGGAACCGGCAAGCTGACCGGTGATACCCACGGACTTCACCGAAGGAGAGTGCGAAGCCTTGGCGGGTCCAACGTCGAAGGACACCTTGGAGTTACGCTGATCGGCCTTCGGCTTGAGATGCTGAAGGATCGGCATTTCGTTGATGAGCCGCAGCGTGAAGGTCGTGAAGTCGTCCGCTCTGATCTTCGATGCGGAGACGACCAAGACCTTATGGTCGGGATCGCGGAGCAAGAGCCAGATGACATAGGCCGAAGTCACCCACGACTTACCGATGCCTCGGAACGCCTCGATGATGGAACGCTTCGGGCCGTACTGTAGGAAGTGCGCGATGTCATACTGAATGGGGGTGGGATCGGGGAGATTGAGGTGCTTCCAAACGAGGTAAAGGAAATTACGGAAGTCGCCTCTGATCGGGTCCTTCTCGGAGGACAGATGGGTCGATGAGAGTAGTTCTTCTTTCATCAGAAACAGGGGTAGGAGACGAAAAAAGGCCCCGGTAGGTGTTACCCTAGCCGAGGCCCTAGAAAGCCGCTGTACGGCCTTCCTATGCGATTAGTTGAAGGTCCGGTCCTCGTCCGCGAACGGGAGGTCCTTCATGAGGTTGTTCATAGGCGTCCCTTCCTTGGGAGCGCCGATGTCGATGTTGTTGTCCTTCAGGAACTGACGGGCGGCGGAAAGGTCCGCAGCGGTGGCCGTGCCGTCCTGAATACGCCGAAGCAACTCTTCAGCGAGAGCGTTGTGGAGCTTTGCGAGAAACTCCTCGCTTGCCTTCATTTCAGTATCCAATCCTTCAAGAATGGGAAGCCGTAGCCAATCAGCGTGGAAAGTGCAGCGGCTGCACCTATGACCCACGCTCGGCTCTGCTCAAGGATAGAGACCCTCTTGTTGAGGGCCTCCATCTGTTCGTCGTGCTTGTCCTGTCGTTGCAAGGTGTTATCGAGCTTTCCCTCGATCCTTCCGAGCATCAGGTAGAGGTTGTTGTCGTCCATCGGTGCAGTGACTGCACTTAGCCGAGGCGAGCCTCAAGGGCAGCAAGGCGGGCCTCAAGGGACGCAACGGTCCCCTCAAGTTCCACGATGCGGGCCTTCTGCTTCTTGAGGTGGTGAATGGCGAAGACACCAAGGCGCTCGTACTGGACGCCGTCAGGGGCCGCTTCGTCTTCCAACTCAAACGGGTCCTCATCGTCCACCGGCTGATCCGGCAGCGGGACACCATCCTCGTCCTTCAGGAGTTCCGGTCGCGGCTTCCTGATGGGGTTACCGTTCTCGTCGTACTTGACGCGACGGTTCCAGTGGACGAGACGCGGCTCAACCTCTGCGACCTCTTCCGCGATAAGACCGTAGTAGGAGTATTCCTTCGGGTCCGAGGAGAGTTCGTTCGGGCGATACCACACAGGACGGAGACCATCGAGAACCTTATCGGCAACCTCGGTGTCCAAGTCCTCGATGTCCTTCTTGTACCGGATGGACGAAGTCGAGCGGTAGATGCGACCGGAGCCACCGAGGTAGCAGTTCGCAGCGTTACCGGTGGTGTCACTGTAGGAGCCGCGAGCGTAGGTCACCCCGTCCACATAGACGTTCCCCGCGAAGACCGAAGTGGTGTCCTTACGGGCGAAGACGTTGGAGTACCAGTTACCGGCCCACGTTGCATAGATGTTACCATCCTGCCCCATGTGAGCGCCGGTATGCGCCATATAAACGACCTCATAGACGTTGTAGCGGTAGGCGTTATGCGTCGTGTCGTGGCGACCGTTGATGCGATCCGAGAGGTTCTGTCCGCACCACGGCAGATAGATGTTACCGTCGTTGTAGAGGACCGAACCGCCGCGACGGGTGATGGTGCCGTTATCGTCCACTTGGAACAGCCACCCTCCGTGGTTCCCCACGAAGCCAACCGTGCCCCCGTTGTTGTGGACGTAGCGGACACCGTGATCGCTGTCGTGCATCTCGATCCAGCTATCGTTATTCCCCTGACCGACCCTCACGCGACCGGTGGCGTTGAGATGAGGGGCAGTCACCTCGCCCGAGAAGGCTGCACCGGAGAGGTTCGCCTTACCGTTCAGGAAGCCGTCGATCTGAGACTTCTGATAGTACATGGCCGGATCGAAGGTCTGAGCCGCAGCCGCAGAAGCCGCAGCATCGAGCGCATACTTCTTCGCGGAGTAGCCCTGACCGGCGACAACCTCACCGTCCGTCTTGGTCGCCCAATCCTTCGCAAGGGTCGCCTGAGTGGTCGCCTCTGCGGCCTTGTTGGTGGCCGTCGTGGCGTGACCCGAGGCGGTGTTCTTGTGGGTCTCAGCAATGGACGCGGAGGAGGCCGCATTGCTTGCCGAGGTGGACGCCTGAGTGGCGTGATGTTTGGCCGAGCGGGTGCCCGTACCGCTGACATCGGTGTTGTTCGGATGCTCGGCCCACTTCTGCGCCAGAGAGGCGCTTGCAGCGGACGAGGACGCGGACGAAGCGGAGGCCGAAGCCGAACCCGCAGCGTTACCCTCGGAGACCGCAGCGGCGTTCCGGTGGGCCAGAGCGGTGTCCCGGTACTGAGCCGCAAGGTCCCTCGCAGCTTCCGCAGCCTGACGTGCAGTGACCGACTGATCCTTCTGCGACGTGGCCTGCTGAAGCAGGGTGTTCATTTGCGGGAGGAAGGTGCCGTCGTGGTATTCCTTGGTGACAGCATCGCGGGCCTCAATGGGCGAACCCACCTCCTTGATGCGCCGACCACCGGCACCGTAGGAACCGTCAGGTAGGAGTTCCAGCGTACCGCCTGCAATGTCGATAGCTTCCTGCACGATGTAGAAGGTCTGGATCGTGGCGAGGTCAAGGTCGCCTTCAGTGAGGACCGAGCCGTCCACGAAGTCCACCATACGGGTCTCTCGCGGGGTAATGCGGCGGGCCTCAACGACAGCGCCGGGAGCGGGAGCCGGGGAAATGCGGATCGTCTGTGGATCGTCCCAAGTGTACGGATGAACGTCGAGAGCTACGCGAACCTCAACATGGGACTTTTCGAGGTACGGGAAGGGGATAGCGAAGGTTTCGGTCGAGCCGTCGCCTTCGTACTGAACGTAGGAAAGAGCCATTATCTCCTCAAAAAGAGAAAGGCCCCCGGTTGTTAGCCGAGGGCCTCGTTAGTGCAGTGACTGCACCGTTGATTAGAAGTCGGGTTGATACTCGGGTTGGAGCTTCTTCAGCGCCGATTGACGCTTGGTCTCCATGATGTCGAAGGCAAGCTGCGGGATTTCCTCACCGAGCTTCTCAAGGGCAGCGTCACGGTACGCCTGCACCACGCTACGGATAGCCGTGATGCGAGCGCCGTCATCCTTCAGGTCACCGTCAGCCAGCACGTTCCGGTACTCATCGGACTTGATGAGGTCGGACAGAGCCTGCTTGAGGTTGCGACCGTCAGGTCCCTCAATGGTTCCCGTCAGTTCCTGAAGGCGATCCCAAGCGGTGAAGCCGGTATCGGGACTGCGGTACTGAGTGAGGTCGATGCCCTCGTACTTCGTCGGCGGGGTGCGAAGCGGGCTGTCATGAATGACCATCTGGCGAGCAAGCTCGTCGTACACGTCATCCTGAACAGTCGTCTTCCACTCCTCGGTGATCGGGTCCTGCTCACCCTTCCGGTAGCCCGTCACGACCGGCGAGAGCCAATCGGGACCAAGCGCGGGCGGGAAGTATTGCTTCTCACCGAAGATGTTGCGCCGTGGATCGAGGTCGGGAGAGAACCCCGGCATTTTACGCCGCATGGCCTCAACAATCGAGTGAGCCTCGCGCATGACCGGATCGGGGTTCGCCTGACCAAGGAGGTTCGGCACGAAGCCCGCAGCCGTGTTCTGCGCGAAGTAGGACAGCCTGCGCTCCGGTTCCGCCAACGCACCGAGGCCGTTGACGATGCCCTGAAGGTAAGACTTGCTGTTGAGGTTCTTGACGAGAGCCGTGGTCATCGCAAGCGCCGTCTCTTCAAGCTCACGCTGATCGGCAACACCGGCCACCTCTGCGAAGTCCGCAGCGAGACCGAGGAACATGCCGAACGGGTCGAACCGGTTGTACTGGACGTACATGGTCGTCCCGTCGTCCTTGGTGACCTTGATGGAGTACGGACGCCATCCGGTTTCCATGAGGGCCTTCTTGATGTCGGGATCGGAGGGACCACCACCGGTCACGTCACCGCTATAGACATAGCTCGACGCGGCCAGCCAGAGGGTTCCGCCTGCCATCATCTCGGCCCGCGCCTTCCGCGCTGCTTCCTCACCGTTCTTCCCGAAGAAGTCGTCCGCGTACTGTTTGCGGAAGAGGTTCAGAACGGGAGTGCGGCGATGGACGAAGCGAAGGAGGTTCGTCGGGGTACGGATGAAGGGGACCACAACGCGGGCGTAGGGATGGTTCGCCGTCATGGCTTGAAGGTCTTGACCCCAAGTCCGGTCATTCCTCCACCACGTCTTCTGACCACCCAAGTCCTGCGTCCACGTCGCCTCGCGGGCACGGTCAAGCGCCCTCTTGTTCATCTCGTTGCCGGTATGAACGAAGGCCGAGCCGTCCGCATTGGTGGCCTCATCGAGGCGCTTTGCGACGTGAGCCGCCCACTCTGCGGAGTTCTTCGTCAGTCCCAACTCCTCGGCCTCCTTCCACGCCTGAGCGCGGAGCGAAGCCCGGTAGTTCAACTGCTTCAGGAACTCATCTTCCGCAGCGAGGAACCGCGACGGCATACGCACGACGTTCCCGAGACCGTTCACCACCATCGCCACGTTCGGGTCGCTGATGTTGAAGTTCTCGGCGCTGATCGCCGCCCTGTACTCCGTACCGCCGTGGGTCGGATCGAGGACCGGATCGCCAGCCCTGAACGCCTTATAGGCCAACTGAGCGGCCTCTCGGGCACTCATGACGAGGCCCATGTACTCCCTTGCGCCCTCCTTGACGAGGTCGGGATTGAAGCTCCACGCGCCGTAGTACATCTTCTCGGCGGGCAGATAGGCCGTGTTGGCGAGACCCGAGAGCGTGTTGATAACGTGGGTCTTGACGCCTGACAGGAGCGCGTTGATGTGGACTTCCGAGACCACGTCGAGGGCCTTCTGAGCGAAGCCACCTCGGGTGTCCCGAAGCTGCGCCTTGAGGTTCCCCTTGTTGGCGCGGGTGCGGCGGGCCATCTTCTCGATAGCTTCCGGTCCACCCTTCCACATGGACTGAACGTCCACGTCCTGAAGGAGACCTTCCCTCGTCTTCGCCACTTGCTTCATCGAGTTCATGGCGCGGGCAAGGTTGGTCTGGATGCCCTTATACATAAGCTGCGCGTTGGCGAGGATTTCGTAGTTCCTCGCGTAAGCCGTGCGGGCTTCCTCGACGCTCTTGAACTTGCCCTTAGAGAAGTCATAGCGCGGGTTAGCGACAGCCTCTGCGGCCTCCTCAAGGTGATGGTTCACGGTCGAGAGAACGTCCCGGTAAGCGAGAAGCTCTGCGTCGGCCATGAAGGTTTCCTTATGGAGCGCCCTCATGCGCTGGAAGAGGATACGCGGGTCTTCCCCGATGAGGTCTGCGAACTTGTCCGCATTGACCTTCACGCGGTCCCACGTCCGCACACCATCAGCGTTGCCGCCGACAGCCTGACGCATACGGGAGGCGTACTGACGGGCCACGGACGACACGGTCGCCGCAAGGGTGCCGTCGTCCTCGATCCGGTTCACGTCGATCCCCGAGAGGTTCCGGCCCTGACCGAAGCCGAGTTCAGCCGTCCGCATGTTGTCGAGAGAGACGAGGTCTTCCTCGATCAGCTTCACGAACGGTTCGGTGTCCCCGAGCTTCTGACCGGCCTTCTTGCCGGGGATGTCAGCCGCCATATCGTCGGGCGACAGGTTGCCATTCTCCCCGCGCTGTCCGGTGAAGGTGTCCTGAAACTCGTCCCCGAGGTCGAGGTTGAGTTGCTCGGCTTCCTTCCCTTCAGCCTTCGGGGCCTCCTCTTTCGGTGCAGTGGCTGCACTTTCGGGAGAAGCCTCGGCCTGCGCCTTCGCCGCCTCGGACTGAGCGAGAGCCTCATCGGCCTCCTTCTGCATCCCCATCTTGCGGAACCGAACGGCCCGCATAGCGTGGAAGAAGCTGTCCGTCAGGGCACCGAGAGCGAGACCCTCAAGAGCCGCCTTGAAGCGTCCCTCTGCTTCCCCGTCATTCGGGTCCGCAGCCAGCCATTCGGTGAGGCCGTTCTGAAGATGCTCGTTCGACTGAATGAGGTTCGACAGGCGCTCGTCATGCGGATCGAACGCGGTGGCGTCCGTGATCGCGCCCTTCGCCATGCCCTGCACCACACCGCCTGCAACGGTCGTGGCAGCGGGGACACCGGCAGCTTTGAGGTATTTGCCGGCCATCCAGAAGCCGGTGAGGAACTGAGACACGTCGTTGACGAGGTTCCCGGTCACCGTCTGCGGAGCCGATGGCATGGTGCCGTCACCGAACTTCATCGAGTTCTGTTCGGGCATACCGGGGTGCCACTGCACCCACCCTTCAGGGCCTGAGCCTCCCTTGGCGTCCTCACCGAAGCGAAGATGCCCGAGGTCTATGATGTTGTCGTTCAGCCACTTGGCGACGGAGAAGGTCGTGTCAGAGGTCTCATTGACCGCCTCCTGTGCGCCTCGGATGGCTTGAGGGACGGCCTCAACGAGACCGCCCCCCACGTCCTTTCCGATGGCCGCAAGACGTTCACCAAACGAGGGGTCATCCTGTTCAGCCGTAAGAAGCTTCTGACGGGTCGCTTCAAGGGCCTCCAAGTCCTCGGGTGTTAGTTCTACGGGTTCCATCTATTAGCCTTTGGTTTTCTGTTCCAGCATCCTCTTCTGAGCTTCAACGAACTCAAGGATTGCCTTCTCATTGCCGATGAGGCCGTTCGCCTTCATCCAGCGGGTGAAGTTGTTGTTGAAGTCACCGCCACGGAACGCCTGCCACTCCTTCAGGAGGGAGCCTGCGTCGTTGTAAACGGGGACCTTGGACCACTCGACCTTGCGTGGTTCAATCGGTGGGGACTTCTGCTCGGTCGGTGCAGTCGCTGCACCTTTCCCGTTACCCACCGGTTGACCGGCTTCCGCCGTCTTCCGCATGTTCTGCATCCTCTCAAACTCCTTCGGGGCGTAAAGCTGCATGACTTGGTCATGGAACTCCTTCGCCTTCTGGAACGTGGTGACAGGGTCTGCGGTCGGGTTGGCCTGCTTCCATCCCATCATTGCGCCGTGGAACATCGAGACAGCCTCGGCACTCTTGACGGGGTCCTTGAAGACACCCGAGATGCCCTGCTTGCCACCCACGATGTTCTCGATGGAGCCGATGAAGGCACCCACACCGGGATCGTTGAGGACGTTGTCAGTGGCCTTGCGGCCTGCGGTCTCAAGAAGCTGACCGATGGTGATATGGTTCTTGATGATGCCTTGACGGACAGCATCGAGAATTTCAGCCTGACCGGCGCGACCGGCGTACACGTCCGACTGTAGGACAGCGACAGCCGTGCGGTCCTCGATCCCGCTCACGTCGTCAAGACGCTTCTGAAGATCGGTCAAGTCCTTGAAGAGTTCGGGGTCTTCCTTGTTGGCCGCTTCGAGAATTTCAATCGGGATGACAGGGGCCTTCGGGGGTTCCCCGTTCGGTCCCGGCTTCATCTGCGACAGGAGGGCACCGGCCACGGTCTGAGTGACGTGAGCCTTGCGGGCGTCCTTCTCGGCCTTCTCAAGCTTCGCCTGCGTGTTCGCGTCCTCCATCTTGAGGTTGCGGATACGTTGGCGGGCCTGCTCGATCTGAAGCTTCTCGCTTGCCGACAGGCCATGAGGACGGACCAAAGAGGCCACCTCAAGGATACTCTCGTCGCGCTGAAGGATCGCGTTCGTGGTCACGTTCTGAAGGGTCCGCTCGTTGACCTGAGCGAACGTCAGGCCCTGCGCGTAAGCCTCATGCTCCATCTCCTTAATCTCCTCGACCATCTCGGGGAGGTTCGGGTTCTTCGCGCCGGGACCGGTGGGTTCCGATCCGTACTTCTTGAGGGAGGCGTTATAGGTGGCGAGGTGTCGGCCTCGGTTGCCGTTAAGCGCCTGCCACGTCGGAGCGAGGACGGACTGAATACGGGGGCTGAAGCCCTCCTTCTCCATATCGTCCCACAGGTTGCGACCGGTACGGGCCTTGTAGTCCCGCTCGGCCAGCATGAGCGCGGCCTTATCTTGGTTCTCGGGGGTCATCGGCTTGTCACCGAACCCGAGTTCGTTCCACGTCGTCCAAACGAATTGGTAGCGACCGGCTGCGGACGACTTCTCGCCGCTCTTGGTCGGGACGAAGATACGCGGGTGCAGCCCGTTGTGATCGAAGAGAGAACCAGCTCCTCCGTCATACCTGATGTTGTACTTGCCTGCGCTCTCACCGCCCGCGATGGCGTTGAGGAACGCGGCCTTCATCGCTCCCCGAGGGTCGCCCGAGGTGGAGATAGAGGCGGCAATGACCGGATCGTCCGTCTGATAGGGAACCGCAGGGTTTGCGGCGTGACGGTCGAAGATGGTCTGAGTACGGGTGTCGAGGGACTGAAGGTTCTTGTCCCACAGGTTCTTACGGGCAACCTCAGTGTGCGCCTGCATGAACCGGTGAGCCACCGTCTGAAGCTCCTCGACAAGGGCTTCCTTCGCGGCGGGCGAGGCGTCCACGTCAAGGAGGTCTTTCATGCGCTCCTGAAGCCACCCTTGGATGGCCGTGGGGTCCTCGCTCGATGCGATGTCGGAGGTGTGATATTCAGCGATGAGCTTCGCCGCCCGCTGCTGCACGGCAGTCCTCGCGGCACGGCTCTCGTACACCATGCGGAAGACCGGGGAGCGGTCGAGAAGCGTGGGGTCTCTTCGGGTCGCCTCGGCCCACGATGCGGGCGAGTTGTCCTGAAGATACTTCATCTCCGCGTCGAGACGGTCCTGCTTGTTCTGCTCCTCAAAGTACGTCCCCATGAACCGGTTAAGGGTCGGGTTGAGGGACGACAGGGCCTGCACAAGCTGATCGACGTTCGACTTCGCCGGGGCCGCAGGCATGACCGGAGCCATCGGCGCTTGAGCGTCGGGCATTTTGACCGGCGACGGAAGCGAGGTGAATTTCGTATCTACCGCGACCGTGTTGACCGGACTAGCGGTAGGGCGGAAGGAAGGCCGGTCGATACCGGACTTCCCCCCGAGCGCCTTCAAGAGGCTGTCGAGTTGGGCCATAAGTTTCCCTTAGAGTTTGAAAGCTTGACGCATGGTCTGACCCGACCACGACGCATAGTTCTGCATCCCCTGAAGGACACCGCCCACGACGTTCACCGCCAGAGCGCCACGGCTCGGCATAGAGACCGGAGCGGCGGGCTGGACAGGCGAGACAGGCTGCGGAGGTTGAACCGGAGCCGAGGGCTGATAGGTGGCAATCGGGAGGTTGTAGAGGGCACTATCGGCCTGAGCTTTGAGACCCTGCATCTCAAGCGTAAGCTGACGCTGCGTGGCGCTGCGGTTCAACTCCACGACCGACCAAGCCTCACCGGCCTGCTTCGATACGTCACCGATAAGCTGCTCGATAGTGGTGCCGGAAGTTCCCTTAGCGTCCGCTGCGGCTTGACCCGAGGCGCGGAACTTGCGCTCCTGACGCTCGATGTCCTGCACGTCGAAGGCCGAGGCCATGCTCTCTTCGACCATACGCTGAAGCATGGTGGCATATTGATTGAAGCGGTTCGTCTCGATCTGGCCGGTGGCCTTCTCGATCATATCCTCTTGCCGCTTGAACTCACTCTTCTGCCACTTCAGGACATCGCCGCCGTACTGGACTTCCTGCTTGTAGTTGACGTTCTGCCACTTGATGACTTCAGCGCGATAGGCTTCCTGCTTCGCCTCGACTTGAGCGTTATACAGCATCTGCTGATACGCCTGTTTCTTAGCGGCGTTGTGACCCATGATGGAGCCAGCAATGGAGGTGCCAGCGGAGATGACAGCCGCCGCTGCTGTTACGCACATTCCTTAGTTCTCCAATGTTCCCAAAAGAAGGTCCCACCGTGCGGGTACTTCTGCCCGAACTGAAACCCGGCCCACTTCAGCCATTTGATGTGAACCGTGTTCCGCACGTCAGCGAAGTTGCCAAAGGTGGGGAAGTATTCGTGTGCTTCCTCGATCAAGCGCCGGGAGTTCTTCAGGAACCACCTTGAGTGCTTGGCGAGGTCGTCGGTCCCGAGCATCCATGAGACACCAACGGTGCAGTCACTGCACTCGGGATGGGGAGCCAATCCGTAAATACAGAAAGGCTTCCCCTCGTCATCGACCATGACGTTTGCGAAGACGGAGGAGGTGAAGCTCTCGACAAGAGCGGGATAGGGTTCACTCCCGTCGAGAGCCTTCATTTCACGCACGTCCGCCTCGCGGAGGCGTGGAGCCATGTACTCCAAGTCCTCCATCGTCGCGGGACGGACAGAGGGCATTACTGCATCCTTTGCGTTCTGACTGTGTAGTTCGCTTCCCAATCCAAGTTGAGGTGGCGGGAAGGAAGGTGAGTGTCGTTCACCAACTCGATCTTGACGTTCATGTTGTTCGCCATGATGGGGAACCGGAACGATCCCGTTTCGACCGAGGACTTACCGACCGTGTTGCGACCGGAGCCGACGATGCGACCGGTGAAGACATACGAGTACGTTTGCCTCCGCTCGGGCGTCACCTCGATCCTGAAGTAACCCGTATCGGCGTAGTTGATGATGGCGCGACGGACCTGAATACGGCCCTCGGTGTTCGCCACACGTCCACCTCCCGGTGCATCCTCGCGGATCAAGAAGGGCGAGAAGGTGTACCGAAGCTCGTAGTTGATGCCCGCATAGAAGGACGTGAGGTTGCCCTTAACGCGGAACACACCGGCCTCGTAGGTGTACGGAGCCACCTGTCCCGGCTTGAACGTCGCGTCCCCTTCACCGGCCACGATGACCAGCTTCGTCGGGTCGTTTAGGACGTAGGGAAGCGAGAAGGTCGTATAGGCCCCATCGAAGTGTAGTGACTGCACCTGAGCCTGCGTGAGCCGTCGATCAAGGTGGACGATGAAGTCGAGACCGGGATCGGACACACCAGCCTCAATGTCGATGCGCTCAAGGTAAACCCCATCGGCCCGCTTCATAACAAGCCAGAGGGTACTCTCGATGAACTCCGCATTGAGGATCGTGGTGCCTTCCGAGAAGACCCACTTCGACCACGACGACTGAACCTTCTCCTGACCGGAGTGGTAATACTTATACACGTAGGCGACACGCCGGTCCTTGTCCGACAGCGCGACGAGAATGTCCTCGTTCGTGGACGCCGTCATCTTGAACACCGACCCCTCGATGTAGCGCGGGACGTGGTTCGTCACGTCGTTCGCGTTGTTGGTCTTAGAGGACCCATCGAGGTAGTATTCACGGACACCGGTATGCACACCCTTGTTCGTGCAGAAGTACACGTACTGACCCGCACCCACCGGCTTCACCTTGTCCGAGGTCTCGAACTCGGTGACTTGGTCGAGCGACACACCGGAAGGCGTCAGCACCTCGCCAGCGCCCAACATGAACTGCGTCTGATCGGAGAACAGGAGTAAGCTCTCGTTGAACGGGATCGCGTGGCGAAGGATCGACACCTTGACGTGCGAAGTCGTGATGTCGATGGGGTCCGTATCGAGAATGTCGGTTGCCGTCTCACGCCAGAAGTTGAAGAACTTGCTGGACCGGGAGAAGCACACGCTCTCGTCAGCGATGAAGCCGAGCCGGTTCCGGTAGAAGAAGATGTCAGCGATACGCTTCCCGATGAAGGAGGGGACCGGCTGCACCGTCTCACTCCCGGCCTCGCACTTGTCCCACGTTGCTTGAGCGAAGGTGAACGTACCGTCCGCGTTACGGATCAACG
Source organism: Microvirga sp. GN3 (assembly GCF_055792825.1). Classification (NCBI taxonomy): domain Bacteria; kingdom Pseudomonadati; phylum Pseudomonadota; class Alphaproteobacteria; order Hyphomicrobiales; family Methylobacteriaceae; genus Microvirga; species Microvirga sp. GN3. Next base: position 29,075 of record NZ_JBVVAK010000040.1, on the reverse strand, counting down.
TATGGGGCAACGTGCCGGGGTTGAAGGCGATCTGCCGTCCCGGTCGGGCAATCTCCTGCCACACACCGGTATTACCGCCAGAGCCGACTTCGGTGTACTGGACATAGTAGTTGTCATAGGCCGAGCCGGGAGCGCCCTCAATCTCCACCTGATAGCCCTCGACGGCCTTAGCCGGGAGGTTGGTGAAGACCTGAGTTTTCTTCGTGATACACACCATAGCCGTCTCACCGAGGCTGTCCTGAGTGCGGATCGAGAAGGGGCCTCCGTCCTTACGGCTGATATGGATGGTCGAGCCGATGACCCATGCGCTCATCGACCCCCAAGAGTTGATGACGTTCGCAAGGCCGATTGCGATGTTGCTCGTCTTGATGTCGTTCGGGTCGGTCTGAGAGGTTGTTTTCGTTGCGACCGCACCGCCATCCACGATGACCTGATAGTCCGTCGAGTAGTTCCCCTGACGGACATAGACGAGGGCCTCATTACCTCGGGCCGGTTTCACCTCACCGCTCATCGCCGTGACCACGTCCTTGTTCAGGAAGAACGTGTAGTCAGCGACAGTGACTGCACCGAAGTTCGCCTTGGCCGAAGCCAGGTATCCCTTACCGTGGGGGAAGTGGACGACCTTCTCGTTACCGTTGAAGTCGAAGACCTTCAGGTCCCCGTTCAGGGCAACAACAACGTACCTCTCGGTCACGTCACGGTTGATGATATGGACATAGGCGTCAGCCGGAAGGGACGCTAGGAGTTTCGCTACGTGCTTCGTCGGGGGCCGCTTAACGAGACCCTCAACGATGGACGAGAAGCCATTGATCTGTTCCGTCGCCTGAGAGGCAAGCCGCAGCACATAAGGCTGTTGGCTCACCCCGTTAATCAGGTTCGGGATGGAGCCGGAAATGACAGACATTAGATGCGCCTGTTCAGGACCCGACCCACCGACCAGCTATCGTTCAGCACATTGTAATCGGCGTTCTCGGCCTCGGCATTGCGAAGCGCCACAAGAGCGCGGATTTCATCTTCCTTGCTGAAGCCCGACAGCGTCTGCGATCCGACGACACGATCTTGGAAGATGCGGCCTGCACGGACGGTGATGTAGTGGCGGGCGAATTGGGGAATGTCAGTGAAGGGAAGGAGGCGGGTGATGTCAGCCTTCACGTCCTCATGGAACTTGAAGGTGTTCTCCCTGCGGTCCCATAGCTTGTCCCCTCGGACGACCACGTCGGGGCGGTCCCCTACGGCGTCCAGAATGAGGGTGTTAGCGGGGACGTAAATGAAGCCGGGAGCGGGGAACGTAGGCTTGAGGACCACACCCTTATCGGTGTTCCAATGCCACCCTCGGGCTTGGACCTCGCGCATGGTTTCGTTCAGAACCTGACGCGCCATCACTGCATCGACCACACCGTTGTCCTCGATGGTGTTGACCGGGGCCTCACCAATGATCGAGAGCATCGTGTTGATGGCGTCAAGCTCGGTCGTGAGAAGTAAGCTCATTGTTCTCCTTCTAAGGTGCAGTGACTGCACGAATGAAAAAAAGGGGAGACCCCGTTAGGAGCCTCCCCTTGAGAAGAGTGGATTAGGCCGCAGCCTTGGACAGTTCCACCGCGCACTCGGGACGGAGGATGCCGTGACCCATCGCGTACTTCGCCACGATGAGGGTGCCCTGACGGCTGATCTGGTACTCACCCTCCGTCTGGAGGTCGAGCAACTTCACAGTACCGACAGCGGCAGGCGTCATCACCACACCGAGGGTGTTCGTGAAGTCGCCAGCATACTTGCCGAGAGGACGCGGGCCGACCTGACCGACCGGAGCGACGATGTTGGTCGTCGGGACGTGGTTCGACTTGACGATTTCGATACCGGCGATGTCGAAGACCTTACCGGAACGAACGTCACCGTTACCAGCCGTGAAGTCGCGGTTGATCGCCTTGTCGTCCAGCACCAGCTTGTAATACTGAGCGGGCTTCAGGACAGCGAAGCGGCCAGCCTCGGTCACGTCCTTCTCGTCCAGCGTCTGAGCCGCAGCGAAGAAGGCGTTCAGGAGAGCGCCGTTGGCGTTCGTGACAAGGTCAGGACCACCGTTGATCGTGGAGCCACCGGGAGCGCCCTCGACGGTCGCCTCTGCGCGGGCCGAGAGGACAGCCATCTGAAGGATGTTCTTGTCGGCGGTGTTCGCCAGCGAAGCGCCACACTCGGAGGTGTAGATCGAACGCACGTCGTAGTGGTTCTTCGCCTCGTCAATCTGAGCGATGAAGACCGGCGACACGAGGAGGTCGTCAATGGTGATGACGCGCTCGCCGTGCTTGATGGTCTGGCCCTGAAGCTCCTGACCGGGAGTGTGGTAGTAGCTATCGACCTTCCACGTTGCCGGGAACTGAGCGGACTTACCGGAGGTGATGGTCCGCACGTAATGGCGCTCCATCATCACGTTCGTCTCGGTGAAGGAGGTGAGAACCTCGCCCGAGAACTGCTTCAGAAACAGAGCGTCGTCCGCGCCGGTTCCGTTAATCATACCAAGGCGGGACGGAGAAATATCAGACATTCAATTTTCCTGTGAGGAGTTGTGGAGAAAGTTGGTTAGGCTTTCCGCGAACTGCTCACCGCTGACCGCAAGGTTGTCCTCCGCAGAGGGCCAAGTGTTGCGAGTGTTTGTTCGTGGTGACACCTGAAGTGCCCCTCTAAGAAGAGGCGGCGCTATTGCATCCACACAGGAAGGAAGGGGCCGTAGCCCCTCCCGAATACTTAAACCTTCTTGCGACCGAGAGGGAGCCTCGTCACAAACGAGATGACCCGAGACACGACACCAACGACCTTGTCGTCAGTCTCCGTCTTGGTCATTCGAGCAACGGCTCCCGCGATCACAGTCAGCGCCACAAGGATGACGCCGATAGCCTCCCAATTATCCACCACGAAGGCGGGCAAGAGGGACGATACTGAGACGAGGAGGTCCACTAGCTCCATTGGTTTCCTTTCGATTAGAAGAAGTTGGACGCGGCCAGTCGGCGCGTCACCGTTTCGCGGTACGCCTCGTCCTTCTTGTAGCGAGGGTCACGCATGGCCTCGACCATCTCGTAGCGAGAGGCGAAGCCTTCCACGCCTGTTCCCGGCTGACCGTTCACAAGGCGCGGTTCCTGACCGTTGGCGTTCACGTACTTGGAGTGAAGGCCGAGGACGGCATACCGGAGGACATCGACGGGAGCGGTCTCAACGATCTTGTTGAAGCTCTCCACCTCGGAAGCGGGCAGATTAGCTCGCGCCCAAGCGGCGACCTTCTGGAACTCCTGCTCACCGCCAACTTCCTTGAAGACAGCCTCGGCCTCCTGCGCTGCAAGGGCCTCCTGTCCACGGATGAAGTCGGTGACGAAGTCTTTCGAGAAGCCCGCCTGCTGAAGCTTGGCGTAGCTTGCCTCGGACAGCGAACCGTTTTGAGCGTATTCCTTCTGGAACTCGCCCATATCGAGACCCGCCGACTGAAGCTGCTGAGTAGCCTGCTCCTCGCTGACCGGGGCTGCGGGTTGCTGTTGTGACTGAGAACCAAGCTTGCTCTCAAGCTCGGCATAAGACTTGGCGAAGTCCTCGGGAGAGTTGAACTTCTCGGGAAGCCAAGAGGGACGTTCGTTGTTAGAGGGAGCCGGTTGCGAAGAAGCCGGGGTGTTGTTCCCCGGCTCCGGTGCGTTCGGTCCAGCTACCTCTGCGGGCATTTGGACGGTGACTGTCATGAACCTTATCGGTCAATACGAGTGAAGCCCCAAAGCTGGACGATGCTCTCGTCCTTCTTCTCGGGCGGTGAAGGGGTCGCAGGCGGGGTCGGCTCCGGTGCAGTGACTGCACTCTTCGCTTCCTCGACTTTGGCCTGCGGGGTCTCTCTAGGGTCTTTTACGGTGGGCTTACGCGGCACCGGGTTTCTCCTGTTGAAGCCCCTGACGCATTGCCTCGGGGCCGAGCTTCTCAATCATCGCCTGCTGCTGCGCCTGCTTGGCCTCGGCAGCGAGTTCGTCCTCGGTCTTCGTGAAGTCACCAGCGTCGATGGACAGAGCCGTAGCGGCCTTGGCAATGACCTTCGTGGGCTTGCCGTAGTTCGCCATAGCGCCGGGACCGAGGAGCTTGTCCAGCACGTCCCCGAACATGAGGAGGCGCTGAAGATCGTGACCACGTCCGAGGGCTTCCATACCGGTGATGATCGAAGGACGAACCACGTCCTGCGGCAGCGGAGGAAGACGACCGGCCTCAGTCAGTTGGTGCATGAGGCGACGGACGAGGGGGAGTTGGAACTCCTGAGCGAGGATCGAATAGACGCCACCCAAGGCGTCCTCAAGCTCATTCGCCATGACCCTGATTTCTTCAGCCGTCACGCGCTCGGCGTCACGCTGAATGGCAGAGGTCAGGAGGAAGGCTTGAGCAAGGCGTTGCTCGATGCGGTTGATGGTATCAAGAGCGACACGGAAGTCGTTGTACTTCTCGACCTGAAGGACACCCACGTCCTCCTTACTGCCCGTTCTCACGGCACAGTTAGGGGCCTCGCTGATGGTCCTTTCCTGCGTGACCCCGTTCGGGTTCACAAGGAAGAGGATTTTAGCGGAGGCTGCGGTTCCCTCAACGATGGCACGTTGGAGACCCTCAAGCGACCGGAGGTCACCGATGTACTCCTCGACGTGTCCACGTCCGTAATCCTCCCCATCAATCTTCGCCCAACGGAGGAAGATGAAGGGGGACTTGTCGATAGGCCACTTCCCCTTAGAGCCGGGGATGATGTTGCCTTTGACTTCCTGATGCACTTCAAAGTGTGAGCCTTTGCGTTTGATCCAAGTGTAAAGATCAACGCTGTCCTGAAGACCCCTCGGGGTTTCCTTGAGTTTCTGTTGGGTCTCTTCAGGGAGTGCGAGCGGGGACACCTTCTCATGGATAATGGCTTCAAGCACGTTACCCATCGGGTCTCGCTTCACACCGTAACGGTCGAGGCGATAGACCTTCAGTCCACCTTCGGGCTGCACATAGACGCACACGTTACCGGCGACGAGGAGTTGCTTGAACGCCTCGAAAGCCGACACACGAACTGCGGTCGTCTCTATTTCGGTTTGAACTGCCCGCTCGATCTGACCAAGGCCCTTCTCGACTTCCGTTCGCTTACCGTCTTGACCGGTTAGCTGTTGGATAGCGAAGTCGTCCAGCATGAGCCGGAAGAAGGCTTGGTTCGGGGGCATAAGGGCGAGGAGAAGCTTGGAGGCTAGGTTATTGACGCCTCTAGCTCCCATGCCCTGAAACGGGGTTGGGAGGTCGTTCGCTGCTCCGTGACCGGCCCTCGGCATGAGGGACGGAATGGTCAACTCTGCACAGTCCCTAGCCCGTTCAAGGTAGGGACTGCGGAGAGATTGAAGCTGCGTATAGCGACCCGCCGCAGTAGAGGCAGGCTTTGCCAACTTAGCCTCGCGGAACGTTCAGGCCGGTTCCGCCCGCCGTCTGCGGAGCGTTCAGGTCGATACGAAGGGCAGCGCGACCACGCTTGCGGCTATCCACTGCCGCCTGCGAATTGTCCTCTGCGGACGCCATACCAGCCGAACCACCGGTCACAACGACAGCGGCGGGAGGCGGGGGCGGGGGAGCGGGTCGAGAGGCAAGCTCTGCCATCTTAGCGTCGGTTTCCTTGACGTAAGCGGCCTGCTGCTTCTGGAAAGCCATCTGCTTCTTCTGAAGGTTCAGGGCTTCCTTCTGGATTTTCTCTTGCGCCTTACGTGCCTTCTCGGCTTCCTGACGGGCGAGTTCAGCCTGACGCTGCTGCTCCGCGATCTGCATACGGAGGGCGCGGTTGCTACTTTTGCACAATGCGGTTGTCCCTTAGAATGTTGTCTTGTTGACGACGAAGCTCCTCAATCAGGAGCCGGACGACCTCGCGCTGACCCACCCTTCGCCACACTTCACGGTCGGTCCATGTGACTTCGGGGCAGCGTTCGGGGAACCGCTTGTCGAGGGCGTCCACCAACTCAGGGGACAGCGGAGGAATTGGAGGTAGAGCCATGAAGTAATAAACCCCTCAGTGTTTAACCGAGGGGTTCCCTATTTGGCTAAGAGTGGGGGATAATTCCGACCGGTGCAGCGACTGCACTTATCGGATCGGGCAAGCTCCGGTGGCGCACCCATCTTCCGACAGTTCATCGAAGCTGTTGCCAGCGTTGATGTCCACCGGCTTGAGGCCAGCGGTGTACTCGCGGAAGACTTCCTCGGTCACCACCTCCTGCGGGAGATAGGGATAGCCGAGGTCGGCTGCGGTCTTCGTCGGGTCGTTCCGATAGATGAAGCTCACGCCGACGTAGGTGTCCCAATTCGCGTCGATCCAGTCGATGATGTCGTCCACCTCATCGGGCGAATAGGACACCGTGATCGAGCAATTATGATCGACGTAGTTCTCCATCAGGAGCTTGTAACGCTCTAGCTGCGAGACGGCACTCTCAGTGTTGACCTCGACCTTAACGACCGAACCATCCCGAGGAACCAATACCTCGTCAAACTCAACATCTGAGTATTCAACGGGGAAGGTAACCAGTACAGCGTCAGAAGCATAAGGGTCTCGGAAAGTCCGATAACCAGCTTCCCGAAGAAGTGGAACAAGCGGGTCATGTTCAGAGAACCTCACGTTGTTGAAGATGAACCGTCCGAGCGGCTTATGGACACCCTCGGTCGTATCCATCACCTTGCTAAGGGTGCCGGAAGGTTTGACCGTGGTGACCGCTTTCGGACGCGGGAGGCCGAGTTCATCGGCCATGCTGAAGGCTCCGTCCCTCGCCCATACGCGGAGGGAGCGGAAGTGGGTTGCACTATCGCAAAACTCCCACGCGACGATGCCAGTGAGGCCCACGCCGCAGAGACGTAGAAACTCATTGAGTTCGTGCCAAGAACGTTGAAGGACACCGTCGAGGAAGGATACACACGTCTGGCGATAGTTCGCGCGGGCGACGAGATAAACAGCACGATTGAGACCAGCCCAATCACCATTAAACGCACCAAGGTTGACCTCGACTAGGTTACAGAATGACTTGTTACCGAGAAGGATTTCGGCGCACGGATTGACACCCTTGAACCACGGCGCTCGCTTAAGTGCAGTGACTGCATTTATGAAGCCGGGTTCCGAACCGCCTGCATCCTGCATGAGGTCGAAGATACCCTTCAGTTCCTCGCGGGTTGGCTTGCGGTAGAACAGGAGCGAGTTGTTGGACTGCGCCCGCTGCTTGTTGTCGATCCAGTGATCCTTCTTCGCGGTGGCGAACTCTTCCCACTCAGCATCGTCGTAAGGGACCACGGCAATCTCAGCCGAGCGCCGGGACGAGAGGGTCGTACCGAGCCAGTTGACGATGTCGAGAATGTCGATGCGGGTGAGAAGCTGACCGGCCTTCCGGTTCAGGATCGTGGCGATAGCCTCGAAAGCTTCCGAGATGGTCGTGTCACCGGAGCTGATCCAGCCATAGCCTTTGAGCCGGATGCCGGGGGCACGGATTTCCCGGTAGTCGAGACGGAGGACATCGACGGGGCGCTTGTTGGCGAGAAGCTTCCCGCCAGCCTTGGCCCACGCCTCGGCACTATCACCGAGCCGGATGGTCCACACACGCTCACCGTTCTCGACAGTGAAGGTCTCGACGTTATGCTCGACACCCTTCGTGGTCCTGTTCTCGGACCTGATGGTCTCGATACGGACAGGCTTAGAGAAGCCGTTGAGGGTGCCGACGACCGGCTCAAAGCCGACGCCGCAGCCCTGAAGCAGGAGCCACATAGCATCGACCACGTCATGCACGGTCTCGATGCGGGAGAAGCTACAGTTGAACTGAGAAGCCTCTCGGGTCTTGGCGATGTCCGTTCCACCGAGCCAGAGGGTACGGCCCGAGGGGAGAGCCTTACGGGCGAGCATGAGTTCCTGAAGCTCAATGAGTTCGTCAACTTCATACTTGTCCAAGGGTGCGCCCTTAGCGCGTTCCCAAAGCCACCGTTGGTGACCGATGACGCGGGCGATGGTGTCGTCCCACGTCTCAAAAAGAAGACCGCCCTCATCGAGCGGTCTGTTGTAGGTGCGACGGGCGATTACCTCGGCCCGAGTGGATGGTGTTCTCATTAGTCCTTGATGATCGTTAGGTCAGAAAGATCGGCGGGTTTGTAGTTCGGACCCTTCAGAACCTTTCCGTCCTCACGACGGAGAGGCTTACCGTCCTCCCCGAGCTTGCTCATGTTGGACGTGTGGACACGATTGAGCGCCTCAAGGCGGATCGGCGGGGGCAGGAGCGAGACGAACGACAGGACCAGCGGAGTGAGCCGCATGGTGCCGAGGTCATCGAGGTTGCCGCCCACTTGGACGTAACCCTCCATGACATAGTCGAGGTCGGCCACTTCCTTCAGGAGATTGGCGAACGCCTCGGCCACCTCGTTCTCTTCCTCACGGATGAGGGTCGCCCACAGAGCGGGGTCCTGTGAGGCGTCGAACGTCTCGCGGAACTCACGCACCGCAGCGGTCAAGGGGTTGTCGTTGAGGTCAAGCTGAAGCTGACCCTCTTCTTCCTCGATGCGAGCGAGTTCAGAAATTCCCGGCATGGGTTACTCCATCTTTGTCAGTTGTTGGATGAGTTCAGACACCGAGCCGGGGAAGGGCCGGTCGTCGTTCAGATTGCCCGTAACCATAGCGTCGAGGACGATTGCGTCACACGCCATCGAGTGAGCGAGGTGATGGATGCCGCTATCGGGATCGACGTTCTCGCCATCCCAAAAGCGCATACGGTGCCTCATACCAGCGTCGTAATAGACCGACGTGGAGACACGCTTCTCGCGCCAGTTCATGAGGCCATACTTGCGGCCACCGTCCGCCATCGCCTGACCGAGGAAGATCAAGGCGGAAGGCGGGATGAACCGGATGCCCGGTTTGGCGAGACCGAAGACGGACTTCGGGTTGTCGTCAGGGTAAGCGGCAGGGGTCGGTGCAGTCACTGCACTTCTCCTTTCAGGTTCTTTCAGGGTAAGAGTGGGGGATATTAGGAAGGCGGGTTCCAGAGGATCGGACGCTTGTTCTTGAAGTCGTAATCCGATGCTCTCAGGATGCGGGCCATACGGGCTTGGATGATCGCGTCATCCTCGTTGAGGCCCTTGCTCTCGTAAGCCTTGACAACCGCTTCCCACAGGTACGGCAGGATCGGCTCACCGTCAGGAGCCGCTCGGGTAGCCTCTGCGAGTATCTTCTCGGCGTTCTTCGGGCCGACACCGGGACAGCCTTTGTAGCCGTCCGTAACGTCCCCTGTGAGGGTCTGATAGAGGTGCCAGTAGTCCGCGAAGGTCTCGCTGATGTACTCTTCCTCGGCACCCTCGGTTCCCCATCGGATGACGTTACCGGGGATCGTCTTCATATCCTTGTCGATGGACACGATGACCTTCTCGCCGGGGACCAGCTTCGGGTGCGTGGCAAGGATACCCATGACATCGTCACCCTCAAGGGTCGGACGCCACAGGGCACCGCGCTCGTCAATCAGCCACTGCTTGAAGTGCTTGAGGATGATCGGCTTACGGATCGACTTGCGGCCACCCTTGTAGTCCCGGTGGATGCCGAGCCGAAAGTTGCCTTCACTGTCCGTGAGGCAGAGCTTGAAGTCGTCACAGTTGAGCGTGGAGACGATGCGGTCCACCTCACCATCGAAGGCAGCGCGGACCTCATCCTCGTTGACGAACCACGTCCAGTATCCCGGCTCAAGCTCAAGCGCCGTCTCACATGCAAAGGCTGCGTTGTACGCAACCACGTCGGCGTCGATTAGTGCTGTTCTCATTTACGGAGTTTCTCGCAAGCCTTGCCGACCGGGAGGGGGCAGGGATCACTTTCGATGAGGAGCTTGCCGCACATACAGCGCGGTGGCTCCGACTTCTTGGTGGGCTTACCCATCAGTCGGTGTTCTCCAAGTTGCGGAAGTATTCCCGAAGCTCGTCACGGCCACCGATACGGTAGCCGTTGAGGAACACTTGCGGGGTCGTGGGATTGTGCAGTGACTGCACCATGAAGGACTTGATGTCAGGGGACTTCGTGATGTCGAACTCGGCATACGGAATGTCCCGGTCCCACAGCATCTCCTTCGCCTCGCGGCAGGGTTTGCAGTTGGGTTGCGTGATGATGACCCACTTATCCTTCACGGCTAATCTCCGCCACGTTGTCTCGGGGATCGGTGAGGCGCTCGACCACGCGCTCCATTGCGCGGATCAAAAGCTCACGGGCCTTCTTGTCCTTCGTCGCGTCCACCTGTGCAGCAAGATCGCGGAGGGCGTCAGTACGCTGACAGAGAACGTCAGGACGCCAAACATCGTCAAAATCATCTTCTTCCATATCAGTCCACCAATGCTGACCACGCGACCGGGAACAGAGGCCGGATGATCCGGTCCCACTCGGCAGCGAGAAGTTGGATTTCTTTCTGAGCGTGATTGTCGCGGCGTTTGATGTACGCCTGCGCGAACGAGTAGAGGTTCCCGGTGACGACGAACTGCGTCATCATCGACTGAGGTAGAAGGAACCGCGCCTGCTCGGGACACACACCCATGTTGATGAAGCGGTCGTACATGGCCTCGGCCTGCTGCATCAGCCAGTAATACTCGTCATCGAGCATCGCCTGACCGGCAGCGTCGAACTCCTCGCCGGAACCCTGCTTCTTGTTCTCGGCCCGCTTGCGCCACTTTGGTTCATAGAACTCGATCCCGTCGTCCACATAGCGGCGACTGATTTCGTTCTCGACCATTCCGATCTTGTGCTTGAACCGTTGGCGGGCAATTGGGATCGGCATGAACTCCCGCAGCTTGATTGCGGTCTGAGCGAACGGGGTCCAGTGTTCAGGGAGACGCTTGGCCCACTTCAGGACAGCCTCAACGTCCAAGTCCCCCTCGGGGAGGTTGCCGTTGTAGAGCCACTGCACCTGAGCATCCCAATCCTTCTTCTCGCAACCTCGGGCGAGGAACTGGATGAGGCGCTTGTCGGCGTCCTTCAGATACCAAGTGTCGTTGATGCGGTCGTACTCGTACTCGCTCTGCTTACCGAAGGAGACCCGAGCGTCATTCACGATGCCGAGGTCATCCCCCATGTGGTCAATGTATTCTGCACGGATCATTAGTTTTCCTCGGGGAACAGTAGGCGCAAGCCTTTAGGAGTGACGCGCCACACGCGCCCCACCCTGAACTCGCTGAGTTTCGTGGTGAGAAGGCCAAGGGAAGCGGCGGCAGCAATCCAATCCGCTTCGGCCTTGGCGAAGTTTGACTTGGTCGAGTAGGGGCGAAGCCACGCCTCCTTGACGACCTTAGTGAGTTGAGGCCCAAGATGTCCCAACGTCTGCGTTGCCATTGAGCGGGCAACCGAAGTTGAAGAACTCGCCTGCTTTGATAATTGCAGTGACTGCACGTTTGCCGACATCGTCAGCTATCTCCTCGTCGGCTTCGATCTGGAACTCGTCATGCACGTTGGCGACGAACTCGTAGTGCCGACCGGGGACATAACCCGCCTGTTGAAGGTCCTCGTCTAGGATGACGAGAGCGGCCTTCATGAGGATGGCACCGGCAGATTGAAGCAGGGTGTTGAAAGCCGAGTGCGACGAACGCACACGGAGTTGGCGACCGTCGAGGCCCTTCAGGAAACCCTTCTTGGCGACGGCCTTCTGTACCTTCTCGATGATGGTCTTGAGCGCCGGAAGGTTCTTCAGGAAGCGGGCGCGTGAACGCTTGCCCCACTCCATCTCTTTGCCCTTCGGGGCATTGAGGATCGTGCCGAGCTTGAAGTCACCGGCACCGTAGATGAACGCATAGAACCACACCTTAGCGATGTCTCGGGTTGTCCCGAGGGCCTTGGCGTTGACGGTGTGCATATCCGTCCCGAGTTCTTTCTTTCCCTCAAGGACGGTCTTGATGTACGCGCCACCATCATACTTCGCCATGTATCCGGCGAGGCAGCGAAGCTCCAAGGCGTCAGCATCGCAGCCGACCAGCTTCTTGCCCTTGGCGACGATGAAGAGGGATCGGCACTCCTTGCCGTAAGGCATGGGCTTGCCGGTCTTCTTATCAGTAAGACCTGGCACCTGTGCGATGTTCGGCTTGGAATGGGTCATACGTCCAGTGACTGCACCGTTGGTGGTCACCTCGCCGTGGATGCGTCCATCGGCCTTGACGTGCTTGAGCCATGCCTCCTTGCCGGTGGCGAGTTGGCCGAGGCGCTTCTCGACCATGAGGTACTCGGACAGAACCTGAGCCTCGGGATAAGGAAGCTGCTTGAGAACCTCTTCGTCCACCTTCGGCTCACCGTTATCGGTGAACTCGGTAGGCTCCCATCCGTACTTCTCCTTCAGCCGTCCCGAGATATGCTGACGGGAGGCGGGGTTGAAGTGGATCGTCTTCTTCTTGATGAAGGGAACACCCTTCACATAGCCTCGGGTCTTGTTGTTGACCTTCGGGATGAACAGCGTCTCGACGGTCCACGGAGGGAAGGCGTCCTGAAGTTCGGCCAGTAGCTCGGTCTTGCGTTGAACGAGGGTGGCATACAGGGAAGCCGCACCAGCCCTGTCGAAGAGGAAGCCGTAGCGTTCCTGACGGGCGATGATGAACTGCACCTGATGCTCAAGCCAGAGGGACCGCTCGGCCCACTCCTTCGCCTCGATCTTGCTGAACAGGGTATGAGTGACCTCGATGTCCTGCTCGCAGTAGTCCTGCATCTCCTTGGTCCATGTGTGCCACGGACCCTTGAAGTCACCCTTGTAGTTCCCGAAGCGGTAACCCCAAGCCTCAAGCGAGTAGCGTCCGATGAGCTTGCCGGGGAGTTGGCCCTTCTTCTGAAGCTTGAAGTCGCGCTCCCGAAGATCGTCCTTCGGCCACACAAGGCGGGAGATGGTGATGGTATCGAAGACCTTGAGCCGGTCGTAAGCGAACCACGGATAGACCTTCTGGATGGCCGGAAGGTCGAACTTGATGACGTTGTGACCGATGATAAGGTCAGCGTTCATGAGGAGCCGAAGCCCCTCCTCGACGGGCACATACCCATCATGGTCTGCACAGGACCACACCTTACCGGTGTCAACGTCCTTGATGCACAGACAGTGGACGAGGGTTAGCTCGTCCAACAGTCCGTCAGTTTCGATGTCAAATACGAGACGCATTGCTCTCCCTTAGAAAGCGTGATGGTTCCTGTAGCGGAACCGTTCAGTCGAAGAAGCGCGGGTCTCGACGGCGCTCTTGAACGACCTCGCTGATGCGACCTTGGTTGACCCCGAGGACAGCGGCGATCTGACTGTTCGTCATCTCGGTTGTCGTATGGAGTTCCCAAATCTCATCCTTGAGCTTGGCGCTCATCTTGCGTGAGGTGTTCTTGCGGCGTTCGCCAGCCTTGCGCTTCAGGTCTTTGCGGAGTTGTTTGATGACCTCGATTGCGGACACTTCGCCCGCAGCCTGAAGGGCCTCGATGATCGCGGTGTACTTCATGCGTTTTCCTCCATGCTCATCGCGTTGGTGCGGCAGTTGAAGGATGACTTCTTACGGGCAACCTCAACGAGAACATCGGGATCAAGATGAGGGTTGTAGATCGAGGCGTTCCGGTAGCGGAACCACTCATGAACTTCGTGCATCTCGGCGTCCTTGATAAGACCGAAGACCGTGCCGACAACTTCCTGCCTACACATGAATGGGGAGAGGTAACGCTTACCGGACTTCCACGCTGTACGTTCCGTCGTGCGGCGTGTGGGGTCCATTGTCAGGTCGCTCTCTGTGCTGACCGAAGCTTGCACATAACAGCGGTCCCCATCCTGTCCGATGAGGAAAGACCATCCCGGCTTATAGGTGATTGCCGATACGATCCTTTCAAAGTCTGCACGGTCCATAATCAGTCCCTCCTACGGAACCATTAGGTCAAAAGGGGTTGTCCTCATCGTCCTCGTCATCGTTGCCCATTGCGAACTCAGGTCGGCACTCACTGATGCGGCCTGTGTCCTTGTCGTAGAGGAGATGCGTGGCGATGCCTGTCTCACCGGAGAACCGGTTCTTCAGGACGCGGACGGTCGTGATGTTCTTGGTCTTCTCGTCCTGCTGATTGCGCTCAAGACCCAAGACCATGTCGGACAGTTGGGCGATGGAGTGCGAACCACGCAGTTGAGAGAGGGAGGTCTCGGCTCCCTGCTCATGGCCCCGGTCGCCACTCGGGCGCTTGAGGTGGGAAACCATGATGAGGCAGATGCCGGTCTCTTGAACCAAGGTGCGGAGCTTGGTCATGGCAACGTCGATTGCTTTACGTTCGTCGCCGTCGTCCAAGCCCGAGACCACAATCGAGAGGTGGTCGAGGATGATGTATTTGCAGCCGCAACCTTTGGCGAGGTAGCGGACGCGATTGAGCAAGTTCTCCACCTCGGTTGAACCGAAGTGGTCGTAGAGGTAGAGCCTGCCGGAACCTACGGTCGCCTCGTATGCCAGCTTGCGGGCCTGCCGTTCCTCCTCGGGAAGATCGTTCCAAGGGGTCAGGTCGAGGTGGATGGGCTTGTTCATGGCGATACCCATGAGGCCCTTAGCGGTGCGCTTGGTGCTTTCCTCAAGCATCAGCATCCCGACTGTCTCACCGTTCTGAAGCAGGAAGTGAGCCGTCTCGCGGACGACTGCGGACTTACCGACACCAGAGCCTGCCGTGATCGTGACAAGCTCCCCGCAGCGCAAGCCGTGGGTCAGCTTATTCAGTCCATCCCAAGGGTACTCAGCCGTATCGAGGACTTCGTCATCCGTTGTGAGGGCTTCCCACATCTCGGAACCATTGATGACGCCGTCCGGTCGATAGACCTTGGCACCCCAAATCGCGTCGATGACAAGCTTCGGCTGTCCCGCCATGTGAGCCTCGGAAGCATCCTTGAACTCAGCCATGCGGGCGATCTTGCACCGTCCCGGTGGGAACAGGGCCGCGCACTCCTCGACAGCCTTACGGCCTTCCTCGTCATTGTCGAAGAAGAGGATGATGTCATCGAACCCGAGGAGCCACTCAAGGTGTTTCTGAAGGGACTTCTTCGCCCCTTGCGCCCCGTTCGGGATCGAGACCACAGGCCACTTGTTGTCCTGAAGCTGCGACACGGTGAGGGCGTCAATCTCGCCCTCGGTAATCACGATCATCCGGCCCTTGTCACGCCACAAGTGCTGACCATAGAGGCCAGCCTGTTTCATCTTGCCGGTGATGGTGAAGTCCTTGTTCGGGAACCGGACCTTCTGAGCGACAATCTCGGTGCCCTCGGGGTTCCAGTAGTCGGCAATCTGGACGGTCTGTCCGTTGAACTCACCGACCTTGTATCCCCACTTGCGACAGGTCTCCTCGGTGATCTTCCGTTTGCCAAGTGCAGTCACTGCACCTGACACGAAGTCAGCCATGCGTTTCGTTCTCCTGTTGGTTGGGGCTTCGTCTCCTGCGGGAACAAACGTCCCGCAAGAGAAGCAGTATTGATGACCGTCTGAGTACAGCGAGTTCGCGTCGGAAGAACCGCAGTTCTCACACGGTATGTGTTCAAGGAACTCGCTGTCTTCGTTCATCGACGGACGGCGGAAGCCAGAAGGTTACGCCCGATGACGACAGCAAGGCCGAAGCCGATGGCTGCGCTCACCGACAGGGTGGCACCAATGAGCCACGCGATACCGCCGATGATGGCTGCGGCAACGCCGACTTCGATTGCGAACGCGATGAGGTAGATGATGGCAACAACGAGAGCGGCCATTAGAAAACTCCGATGATGATTGCGAGGATGAGGCCGAAGGCGGCGAACGCCGGGACGATGGTGTACTCGGGGTAGTATTCGCGGGAGGACAGCATCAGATGTTCCAATCGTTCCATTCAGCGATGATGAGCGCGATCCCGAAGGTCACTGCGGCGAACACGCCAAGAGCCATCAGGAGGACGGTGAGCTTCGGGAACATGCCTGCGAACAGGATGAACCCGATGGTGGCTGCGGTCGTCTTGACCCACAGCCTCTTGAGGGCGCTGCTCATGCGATGCCGAGCCTCTTCTTGGCGATCTTCCGGTAGCCCTTCGTCGGGTGCAGGAAGACCATGTGGTTCTCCTCCTCGCGGACGAACTGCATCTTCCCGACGAGGGTGTTCCAGCGGAACGTGCGGAGGTCGATGAAGTGTTGAGTGAGAGGGGACAGCATTACGCGGCTTCCTTCTGAGCGAACGAGTAGCGGGTGTAGAGGCGGTTCGTGATCGGGTGCTTCTTGCGCTCCCGCTCGATCTTGATACCGGCCTGCTCGATGTCGCAGATGCGGCGAGCGAGGGTCGCGGAGGTGATGCCGTAATCGGCCATTGCTTCACGCGCCGAGATGGAACCGGCCCGCTCGATATGAGCGAAGATGGTCCGAGCCAGCGGCGACAGGTTGATTGCAGTCGTTAGACCGTTCATCGTCTTTCCTTTCCGTATGTTGGATGCTTAGAAGCTGGAAAACACGAAGACCCCCGAGCCGAAGCCCGAGGGTCCTGAGTAAGAGTGGGGGTTATTGGTGCAGTGACTGCACTTAGTTCAGGTTCAGTTTCTGACCGACCTGAAGCTTCTTCGGATCAACGCCGGGATTGAACTCAACGAGTTTCCCGAGCGACAGTCCGTTGTCCCTTGCGATGGAGTACAGGGTATCCCCTGCCTGCACCGTGTAGGTCTCCCGTTCGATGACCGGAGCGGGAGCGTTCTTGCTGACTTCCTTCCACCACTTGCGAGCATCGAAGCAGGGGCAGGCTTTCGCCACGCCGGGGAAGTCGCGGTGGCCTAGAACTTCAGCGCCGGGATAGCGTCCAAGAAGTTCCGCCACAAGTTTCGCCATCGCCTCCTTCTGAGCGGGAGTGCGGGTATCTTCAGCAAGGTTGACGTTGTCTGCATCGACCCCGCCAACGTAACTAATACCGATGGTCGTAGCGTTGTGACCCGATACGTGAGCGCCAGCCTCACTTTCGGGCCGTCCTCTTGAGACTGATCCGTCGAGGTGGATGACATAGTGGTATCCGATCTTTGCGAAGCCCCGAGCGCGGTGCCAGCGATCAATCTCCTTTACGCTGACCTCACGGCCCTCGGGGGTGGCCGTGCAGTGGATGACAATGTGAGTGATACGTCTCATTTCTTAGCCCCCTTCCGTGGCTCTTTCAGCCACTCTTCGGGGATGCTCTTGTCTGCGAACTTGAAGCCGTACTTCTCACACCACATGGCGTAAGTGGTCTTCGACTGCTTCGAGATGCGCTGACGTGAATTGGAGAAGACGAACCGAATGTCCTTCTCGGGGTGCTGTGCCTTGATGAGAAGGTGCTTCTTACGATCCGCCGTGATGAACCGTCCCTTGGTCTCGACAATGATCCCGTTAGGGAGGACGAAGTCGGGAGTGTACTTCGACTTCTGTTCAGGCTTGATGTACTGAATGACGGAGGCGGGGTCCTCGTAGAGAACGGGAACCCCTTTCGCCTCAAGCTCCGTAGCGATCTTGTCTTCAAGACCGCTTCGGAACCCATGCTCTAAGCCGGGATCGGTGCCCTCTTTAGGCCCCGGCCAAATCCGGCGCTTAGAAGTCGTCGTCTTCGTCGGCTTCTTCGCTGCCATTACCTTCCGCCTCGGTGTCCTCCGAGGTCTCGTCAATGTCACCAGCTTCGTAGCCGTCCTCCTCACCGAAGCCGTAGCCAGATGCGCTGCGCTGACCGCCCGACACAAGGTCGATGATCTGGACAGCGAGGAGGTTGAGCTTCAGGCCCGCAGCGCCTGTGCCGGGGATGAAGTACGGGGATGCCTCAAAGGACACCTTGCCGATGGTGCCGCCCCAAATCTGCGGAGCGGACGAGAGGGTCTTGTTCTGCTTGTCACGGACGACAATCGGCTTGCCCTTCGCGTCGAAGAGAGCCGGGTACTTGATGATGACCTTGCCCGCGTTCGGACCCTTCTTGATCTCGATGCGGTGCTTCATGGCGAACTTGAACTCAACCTCGCCGGTCTCCTCTTCGGTCTCCTGATCGTACAGGGTCGTGAAGAGGTCGTTGACCTTCACCTCACCAAGCTTCTTGCGGGTCTCGACCTTCAGCTTCTTGAACTCCTCCTGAGCCTTTTCGACGGCCTCGTCATGGAGGGGCTTGAGCTTCTCGATGAACGCCTGCACGGCGGGGTCGGACAGCTTGCCGATGCCCTTGGTGGAGAACTCACCATCCGGTTTCGGGTATTCATTCGAGCCGAAGTCCGGTTCGACCAGCTTCGGGAACTTGAAGACCAGCTTCGGGGAGGTGAACTGCGGGAGCTTCGGACGCTTGTTGTTATCAGCCATTGCTTTGTTCCAGTGTAGAGAAAGTTTGCGATAGGGGAGAGTGGGGACGCGATTAAGCGTCCCGCAGGGTGACCGTCAGAAGGTCGGAGCCGCCGAGGACGAGAGACGCCAGCGCGTACACCTCGGGGGAACTGAAGCGGAGTTCGACTTCCTGACCCATGCGGACAGCGAGGCCCGCCGCCTGAAGGTAAGGACCGGCCTCATCGGGTCCGATCTGTTTCAGGCTCTCGACCTGAGTACCATTGAGGAAGATGTCGAGGTCGGTGAGGATGTCGTCGGTGTTGTGCATTGTCGTGATCCTTGAATGAGAGAGCGTTGAGTGCAGTGACTGCACCGTTAGTTGACAGCCACGCCTTCGGGCTTCTCAGCCACGACGCGCACCATTGCCTTCTGAAAGTCCTGTCCCATCAGCGAGTGAACGAAGGCGTCGTTCATCAGCGTAATGAGAGCGTCGATCTGCTGCCGGTTGAGAACGACAGCGGCGTTGTCACCTGTGCGATCCTGCAAGCCGAGGATGATGTGTCCGTCAGGGCCTGCGGTGACGAGAGTGACTTCTTGAGGGAGAGCCATTTGGTCCATGATTAGTTCCTGTAAGGGGAGTGTTGGGCCGAATAGAAACGCTCCAAGCGAGGAACGTCATAGCCCTCGGACTGAAGCTGCACGAAGAGGTCGAGGCCAATCCTCTGACCGGCTCTCCAAAGGGAGATGGCGGTAGCGAGGGGCGACTGATAAGCGTTGTCCTGATTAGGCTCTGCGCTGTTCAGTTGCGATGCAAATTCCTTCTGCATTGGTGATGCCTTCGATGGTGTTGAGGGTCCTGACCACGGCATGAGCGCGGTCCATGCAAGTCTCGCTGTCCGCGAAGTCAGCGGTGATGATCGGCTGACCGAGGACGAACGCGACGATGATGAGGAGTGACGTGGTCACTTGACCTCCTCGCGGAGATACCAGCGGATTGCCTCAAACTCGGTGGCGAGCTTGTCGTCATGAGTGTTCATGAGGTTCTTCGCGGTGGTCATTGCGTCCTGCGGATCGACGCCGAGATGGTCGGCCATGAGGACAGCGAGAAGGAACGCTGCGTTGATCTGAAGACCCCGGTTGTGGTCGAAGTCCTGCAACGTGTTCAGCAAGTGGAAGGTGGCGAGTGCCGTCTGAGTGCGGTCGGCGTTGATAAGCTGCTCGTAAACGACATCACGACGCATTGCGGTTTCTCCTGCGTGGCTTGCGGTTGTTGTGCTGCTTCGGGAAGAGGGTCTCGACAATCAGCGAGGACATTGCGTTGCGCTGATGCCTGTCGAGTTTGGAGCGGTCGAACGTGTGGCCGTCGATGACGACCTCGTCGTAAGCCGCGCCGATACGAATGGTCATTCTCATGAAAACCTCCTGAGTAAGAGTGGGGGATTATTCAAAGGCCCATGCCGGATAGGCGGTGAGTTCGCCTGCGCTGTTGCGTATCCAGTAGAAGCGATCCGCCGAGGTGTCGGTGACTGCCTCGACCGTGTGCGTCGTACCGGAACCGAGAAGAGTGACGATGAAGGGGACCTGCATTGATGTTCTCCTGAGTTGCTGCGTCTCGCAGTAAGAGTGGGGGGAAATTGAAAAGGGGACCGGTGCAGTGACGCTACCGATCCCCTATCGCAAACATTCCCTGATGAGGAACTAATTAGGCAAAGAAAAAGTCGGACTGCTCCACGAGGGTAATGTCCAACGTGCCTTTCTCTGGCAGTTCGGGAAGCTCCTTCTCTGCCTCATCCGAGAGCATGGACATAATGTCCACACGGAACTCGGCCAGCGGGTCGCGCTCGGTGTAGAGCTTGACGAACGCCTTCTTCAGGCAGGCCGACATCATCTCAACGTCAGCCGCAACCGTGCCGTAGCTGTCATGGATCAAGGCGAAGTGCGTGATCCCGTTGGCGTTGGCGAGGTTGATGAACATACGCATAGCCGTCGCGTCCATCGAGTGAACCCAATTCGGTGCGATGCCCTGCTGCTGACGGCGCTTGTCGATGCTGTCCAAGTCCTCACGGATCGCCAGCTTGATGACCCGCCCGTCGAGGTGGGTGTCAATCCGGCGCTGCTTGGTGTCCACGTAGGTCTGCTGGACGAGGAACCCATCAGGGGTCTCCCACGTCACCGGCAAGCCTTCCGCAGCGGCCAGCCTCGCGCACTCCTTCAGCCAATCCATGCCGACCCGAGCGGCCTTCACGACCTGACCGATGGAGTACCACACGATAGGCTGCAACCACATGGTCGCCTTGAAGATACCGTCGTGGTCCCCGTTGGCGAACGAGTTGGCCTTACCCTCATCGAGCTTCTCCCTCACGGCTTCCTCAAGGAACTCCCGGCAGGAGTATTGAGTGGACCCATAGGGGAGCGTCATGACCGAACGCTTGGTGACCTTGCGGTCGATCCCAAAGTGCAGCCACTGCACCGATAGCGCCCGCTCATCGAGGCCGTGCTTCTCCCACGTCTTCCGCCATGCCTTCAGGTCCTTCTCAGGAATAGTCCCCAATACGGAACCATTGGCGCAAGCGAAAGCCTCGACAATCTCCAATGCAACCTTTGCGACTGCACCGTAGATGTCGTTCGGCTTGTCAGCCGGGAGGAGGTTCACCGCAGCACCGCCGACCGGATCACGGAGGGCTGCGCTGTAATGTTGTAACCCATTGCAGCTACCGTCGAGGGCGATGGGGAGCGACGACACGAAGTCGAACCCTTCCCGCAGGAACCCGGCCCACTCGTAGCAGAAGGCAAGGAACTGCCACGGCTTGTCGGCCTTCGACCACAGGTCAAAGCCTTCGCCCCACGGATCGTCGGCAACGGACGCGATGATGTCGTTCCGTTCTTCGACCCATGCGATGCGCTCCTCAAGGGAGACCTTATCGTAGCCGTAGGTGTTCGCACCGTGGATCGCCAGCCAGCCAGCCGACACACCGTCACCGATGCGCTTGCCGTTGGCGAACGTAAGGAGGGCCTTAGCGTGGTCTGGACCTTGCGGATTGAGGAACATGGGGACGGCATAGACGCGGCCACGGAAGTCAAGCTGATACGGGAAGAAGATTTCCTCGTACTCGCTGAACTGCTCGGCAAGCTGGATGATCTTGCGGAGTTGCAGCCGCTTCGACTTCAGCTTGGCGTTGCGACCGTGGACCTTCGCCGCCCGCTTCTTCCAATCCTTCTTGTAGTCGGGGTCGGTCTCCATCTTGACGGGGTCCTTCGCCGGGAGCGGTTCGTTCTCCTTGTTCGGGAGGTTCTTGATCCGCGCCCCGCTCTCCCATGCCTCCTTCAGGACGGACAGGACGCGGGTGTTCACGCGCCAAGGGGTGTCCTGCATGGCGTTCACCGCCGCGTAAACCTGAGACAGGTCCCGGTTGGCGAGTTCCTCAAGGAAGTTCCGGTTCTTCACCTTGACGATGCAAGGGGACCGCTCAAGGCCCGACCAATAGCCGCCATCGAAGGGCGTGGTCCAAGGCTTCGGCGGGATGATCGTTGGGTAATAGGCGGGCTGCAAAAACTCCATGCTCTCGTTCGCGTTGTCGATCCACTTGAGGGTGTCCTCGGTGGCGACGACGAAATACTGAGTGTCCTTCGCGCCGATGGTGTCGAGGACGATGTCAACGAGACCGGTCGCGTCCCTCAGAAGCTCGATGAGCTTGTGCCCGAAGTGGATCTTATCGACCTTCGGCCAATCGAGGTTCACGCCTGCACGGTTCGCCATGATGGTAGCGACCCGCTGCTTGTGGCGACGGGTGGTCGCTTCATCGACCCGCTTCATGGTGATCTTGAACTTCTCGGGGTTGGTCTCCTTGAACTTGATGAGACGGACCTCATCCTGCACCGCCTGAGCAACACGGATCGCCGCGTTCTGAAGGGTCTCCCTCCGCGTGATGCTGTCGAGGATCGTTTTAAGGGTCAGGTAGGCGGTTACTTCAGGGTCGAGGAGGGTGACATACCGGAGGGCCGTATGACGCCGCCCTGCGCCTCCCTGAGAGGCTTTCTCGATGAAGTCCTCGATGGACTTGGCGACCGGGAGAACCAGCCGACGAAGGAGCTTCATGCCGTAGGTGGTCCCGGCCTCTTCCTGCCTCTTCTTAGCGTCCTCAATCTGTTTCCAGAAGTTGTCACGTCCTACGACGAGCATCTTCTCTTCCAACTCAATCTGCTTCTCATAGAGGGGATGAGAGGAAGAAGTATCGAGTTCAACCATGATGGTCTCCTTCAGGGTAGGGCTAATAGTGGGGGATAATTCCCAGTCCCCCCGTCACAGCCTCGGTCTTCGGTGACCGGGACGGTGGCGGCGGCACTAAGAGTGGGGGTTAATCCGTCACAGGATCGGGCTAGTTCGCGTCACACGCCTGTTCGTCACAGGAACTGTTGCGTTATGGGAACTATCTATAGAAAAGAAAAACCCTTGCCACAAGCCGTTATGTAGCAAGGGTTTGAGGGAAAGTTGTCGCAGAGGGATGGTCACGCAGGACCTTTTAAGTCCTTTGCGTCCACCACGTCCTCACGCTTAGCCCAGGGTCTCTTCGAGAATCCGCGGATTTCGACCAGCAGCGCAAGCAGGACCCACGCAGGCCCTTGCGGGGCCCGTCGGCCTTACTCCCAGTTTCTGATCGTCCCGACGGGCACCCCGATCCGTTGCGCAAAAGCTGCCTGCGAGAGTCTGATCTTCCGCCGGATGGCAAGTGGGTCGATAGTGTAAGGAATCTTGATGCCACCGCCCAAATTCCGAGGTCCGAGAGTGCGAGGATGTCGCCCAAACTAGCGACCAACTGCTTGGATACGTCATCAGCGCCCATACGCAGCCTCCGTGGTCGAGAAAGAAGATGCGCGGCAGGCGTAATGCGTCAATGGCGGAGTTAGAGCAGGTGCAAAGAGGGCTGCGAAATCGCTGCTCCTTCGTTGCGTGAGGCGATAGCAGTCTCGCAACATAACAGATCTCGCATTTCAGAATAGAATTCATCGACACGAGATAACTCACGCGCCGACCAAGCATATTGATAAGAAGTCTGTGGCTGCGGGGACCTCTCCAAACGCTGTCGATGCCTCCGCCGTATCCCGCGTGCTTGCGGCTGGATCAGCGACTGATGCGCCAGATCCGACCGCCCGAGTCATCAGAGACGACAATCGATCCATCCGGCAGTTCCTTGACGTCAACCGGACGTCCAACCCTGCTCAGAAAGCGCTGCCCGTTGCCGGAGCGGCCGCTGCCCACACGCAGCCGCACGACCTGGTACCCGACCGGCGTGCTGCGATCCCAGCTCCCATGTTCGGCAATCAGCGCTTCGCCCTGCAACTCCGGAAACATGGCTCCGCGATAGAAGTGAAGCCCGAGCGTGGCCACATGGGCCTGGAACTCGTACGCGGGCGGGGTTTGGGGCGCGGGCGGAACTGCCGCCTCGAAGCCGCGCAACCGCACCCGACCGCCGAAATACGGAAAGCCATAGAAGGCACCGGGCTGCAGTTCGTTGAGCTCGTCGGGTGGTGTGTTGTCGCCCATCCCGTCCGCGCCATTGTCGGTGAAGTACAGGATGCCGCCGTTCCAATCGAAGCCGACCGAGTTGCGGATGCCCCAGGCCATGCGCCGGAGGTCCCCGCCGTTTGGGCTGAGGCTGATGATCGTCCCCTGCAAACCCGCGGGCTGGCAGATGTTGCACGGCGAGCCGATCGAAATGTACAGCCGGCCATCTGGTCCGGCTTGCATGTAGCGCAGGCCATGGTGGGCTTGGTTTGGCAGCCTGATCGGCAGATCGGCTCGGTTGGCCAGTCTGCCGCCAGGCACGGGCGTGAAAGCCGAGACCCGGTCGCGCGATGCAACGTAGAGTCTGTCCCCAAGCAGGTGACGCCGTTGGGGGCGACGAGCCCGGACGCGGCCCGCACGGCAGGCCCACCTGCGAGAGGGACGCCATAGACCGCATTGCCTTTGGTGCCGACATAAAGCGCATCGCCGCACACGGCCATGGCGCGGGCAGCCGGCACCCGGGCGAACACCGCAACGCGGGCTCCGGGTGTGGCATGGACGATTTGGCCAAGGCACGGTGATGGGACCAGACCGGCGGTGGCAAGGCCGGCAAGAGCTAAGGACCAGAACCGCTTGCCGAGGTGCATCATGTCCTCGCGACCGGATCGAACAGCTCATTTATGCGCCGACCGCTGAGTTTGGAAACTCACGAGTTCGCGGGGACTGGGGAGATCAGGGATAGTGCAACCCGCGCTCTGCCAGGATCCGTTGGTCAGGAGGATCCCACGCCCGCCGAAAGACGCCCAAGCCACCCCCAAGCAGGCTGGTGAGCCCCTTCAAGTGCAGGTATGTTCACTGCGAGCCGCTTGTTCATCTTTGCCGCCACCCAACCTCGCGCAAGTCCTGTGATGCATGAACTCACTCCTGAAGGTCAGCAGATCGTCACGGACGCCGCCCAGCGGCATAGGGTCAGTGCCGATGCTGTTCTAACCTTGCTTCGCGCGCTGGTGGTGGGTCACGGCACCATGGCGCAGTTCAACCATCCTGAGCTCGGCGGGATGGGCCAGTGGACGCAGGGTGGCATGACAATGGTGGGCACCCTGTTCGACCATGGCCTGAAGGCCCGCGTGGATGCCCTTTGCACCGAGCTGGCCGCATTCCTGCGCCAGCAGCCATCCATTCTGGCCGCGACAGGCGCGCAGGCACAGCCACAGCCGAGCGCGCCGGGTGTAAGCCTGTTCGTGGCAGGAGCAGCCTCCCCGTCGGGGATGTGGTGGCCACCGGAGCTGGGCCAACCATCGTCCGCCGGATCTCAGGACAACCTGCGCTACGCGATCTTCCCGGCAGCGCGCCGGCTTGCGGTCGAGCGGAGCGGGCAGATCACCCTCTACGATACTCGGGATCACCTGATCTCTGGAGTGTCCCAGCAACAGGAGGCGGACCAATCTCTGAGGTTCGTGAGCCAGTATGGTCTCGTTCGGCTTCATGACCTGCCGGTGGTGGAAGCGGGTCGCCGCTCATCCACCCCTGACCCAACCCGGAACGGGTCAGCACCCGAGCCTGAGCCCGGGGCTTCGATGACGGCCGGCGCCGCGCCGCCGAAGCCGTCCCACGTTTCCTCAGAGGACATCTTGGCCACGCTCGAGCGCCTTGCCGAGCTGCACAAGAACGGTGTGCTGACGGATGAGGAGTTCGCCGCCAAGAAAGCGGAACTGCTGGCCCGGATCTAAGGACGAAGGCCAGTTCACCGTAACGTTCAGCCGCTCATCCGCCATTTGCCGCCGCGTCCGCGATCTCGGTGGGATATTCCTCGAGCCTTTCCGGTCTCCTGAGGATCAATGCTGACGAGCCTGAACGAAGTAGGCGAGGATCGTCGCCTCGCCGAGCGCCTTGCAGGCTTCCAGCCGATGCAAGCCTTCGACCAGAACAAACCGCTTGCCGTCCGGTCGCACGAGAATGGGCGCCTGCTGCCCCTTCTCCATGATGCTCTCGGCAAGGGCTGCAACCTTATGCGGATCAAGCGTGTGACGCCGCCGCACCGGCACATAGACATCTGCGATGGCAAGCGTCTGCCTCTTCATCATCCCGGCGGCTCCGGTCGTCATGATGATCAAAGCTTAAGCGCCGCGGATCGGCTTGCCCAGGAACATGCGGTCCCACACGGCGTTGCCTGAGAAGGCCAGCTTAGCAGGAGGGTGGCGTCGCTGTGCTGGGCCTCCGCACACGGAGACATCTCATGAGCAAACTCACAGCCTCGATGGGCTTTCTCTTCCTGGCCGTGTCGTCGGCCTGGGCGCAGACCCCTGCCCCGTCCCCGGCGCCCGGCGCTCCTCCCGCGGCCACGGGCGGAGGGATCGCAGACTACTGGTGGATCATCCTGCTGGTGATCATTGTCGCCGCCGCGATCTGGTATTTCTCCCGCAGCCGCAGGAGCGTGTAGCAGGAGCGTGTAACCGGGCAGCCTGCAGGAACGGGCACATGGCATCAGGCGTTATCAGCAGCCCTTTGAAGCTCCTGACCGTCCCATCGACATGAACCCGGCTCTGCGCCGGGTTCGTTTTGACTTGGGCTGACTTGCGCCACTAGGCGCTCCAGGGATGCGGTCCCTGGGACTGTGAGACGTGCCACTCGATTTCCATCGAGGCTCTGATGGTACAGACCCGCTGGCTGCACTCGTTCCGCGCCTCGACGACGACATCGCTGGTCTCGCCCCTTGCGAGCCGGCCCTGGCCAATCTCAGCCGCTGAGCGAGCTGCCGCTTGCACGGCACCGTCCAGGCTGTCGAACTCAGCGCCCTCATCGTCGTGTACGACCTGTGCGCCATCCAAGATATCAAAATAGTAGCGGGCCACAGCAGGGCTCCGTCGCAAATCCGGAGCACGGATGAGAAAGGAGCAGGTCTTCATGGCACGCTCACGCGGCGAGCATGTCAAACTGCCCCGAGAGTGATAGCGCCGATTGAAGGCATACTTCGCCTGCTACTTGCCCATCATGTGCACCATCTCGATGCTGCCGAGAATCACACGGGCAGTGGCTGCAGACTGGAGTCCAAGCATGGGCCGTACCCTTCGCTTGATAGACCGATGATCCTGCTCAAGCCGGTTATTCAAGTCGCGGCTCTGCCGGATTCGGATCGGCTCTACCCGGCGCCTTGAGCGATCCTGCACGCGGTGCTCTACATCATACAATAGGATCGCTTCTTTGTTGGTCTGGCTACCATCGATCAGGAGCCTTACGGGGCAGCCATGCCGTTTCATAGCCTTGCGCAGAAACCGCTTGGCAGCACTCAGATTGCGCCGCTCGCTGAACCAGAACTCAACGGTGTCGCCGTTGCTGCCAATCGCGCGGTACAAGTACATCCACCGCCCACGCACCTTGATATAGGTTTCATCGACGTGCCACCTCCCCATGACGGCTCTCTTCCGCTGGCTGAAGCGCTCCAGGAGTAGTGGCGCGTAATACACAGTCCAGCGATGGATGGTCGCGTGATCGACAGTGATGCCGCGCTCGGCCATCATCCCCTCGAGATTCCGCAGACTGAGATTGTAGGCGAGATACCACCGGACGCACAGCAGGATCACTGAACGATCGAAATGACGACCTTTGAACGTCTAAACCTCCGGAGCTTATCCGAGGGATAGACAGAGCTGAGTACTGAACGGTTTGCGACGGAGCCTCTTCGAGGCGACAAGCGAAATTCAGAAAGACCTTCTCGTCGTCTTCACGCATTGATGTCATCCATTCTATGGATGCTTCACGGAGCAGCATGAAATACTAAGGCCTATTCTCGATGGATAAGCCTTGACCAAGACGTCGCTTGCCGATCACCTCATTGCAGTCTCTCGACGGTGCGGCGCTCAACGGAGTTGAGCAAAATCAATCGGCTTGTTGCGGTCGAGTGACGCGTGCACCGGCGGCAGGGGATATTTCAGACCGGTCGCGCAATTGAACAGCACGACGCGCTCATCCGTGCGAACCCGGCCATCCGCAAGCGCCTGCTGATAGGCAGCTACTGTCGCTCCTCCTTCAGGGCTTAACAGAAGTCCGTCGCTATGTGCGACGGAAGTGACTGCTTCCGTGATGGCCCTGTCCGAGACTGCCATTGCAAAACCGCCGCTTTCGCGAACGGCGCGAAGGATGAGGAAGTCGCCCACAGCCTGAGGCACGCGAATTCCCCATGCGAGTGTGTGGGCATTCTCCCAGCGCGTGGCGGTCTCCGCCCCAGCCTCAAAAGCACGTACCATCGGAGCGCAACCTTCCGCTTGAACGGCGACCATCCGCGGGCGCTTTCTGCCGATGAAGCCGATGGCTTCCAGCTCGGTGAAAGCCTTCCACATGCCGATCAGTCCCGTGCCGCCACCCGTCGGATAGAAGATAACATCGGGGAGTTCCCAGCCGAGCTGCTCCGCCAGCTCCAATCCCATCGTCTTCTTGCCCTCGATCCGATAAGGCTCCTTGAGAGTGGAGACGTCGAACCATCCTGTCGCCTCCCGGCCCTGCGCAACGAGCTTTCCGCAATCGTCGATCAGGCCGTTGACGCGATAAACGGAAGCGCCCTGAAGCGCGATCTCGGAAAGGTTAATCTCAGGCGTATCCTCCGGACAGAAGACGGTGGCTCGCATGCCGGCACGGCTTGCATAGGCCGCGAGCGCCGCCCCGGCATTGCCGTTGCTCGGCATCGCCAGGTGACCGATGCCAAAGGCCTTGGCCATGGACACGGCCATCACGAGCCCACGAGCTTTGAACGATCCCGTGGGAAGGCGGCCCTCGTCCTTCACGAGAATCTCTCCGCCTCCGTTGGTCTTGGACTGGGAGAGCGGAACGAGCGGAGTGGCCGTTTCTCCCAGACTCACGATGTCCGCGATCCGGCGTACCGGCAGGAGCTCGCGCCAGCGCCACAGATCGTTCGGACGCCGGGACAGTTCGTCCTTGCTGAGAGCGGCGCGGACACCGTCAAGATCGTAGCGGACCAACAGTGGCTTGCCGGCACGGGAGAGATTGTGCGGTCTGTCCGCCTCGTAGATCTCCCCGGACCAGGAACACTCGAGATTGGTGACGAAGGTCGGCCGCTCAGTGATGAGGTTTGCGTTGACATTCATGGGGTTGCCTTTCGACACCTGAATGGGAGCTATCGTGATTAACCGCAACTTCGCAAACGGCGCAGGAAGCGAATGAATACCGGATTCATCGCGACTTAGAAATCACTTACCTTGGTGCAGGATTGAACGAAGCCGCTGACGCGGCATTTGGTGCCCGGGGATGCGGATGATGCTTCTGTTTTGAAGGATTGCGGCTGTTGAAGCGCAATTCCAGAACAGGAGATCAAGATGGTCGAGTTGAGC
>NZ_JBVVAK010000039.1:60315-62577 GCF_055792825.1 Microvirga sp. GN3 | reverse complement strand
CGGACGCTGCATCCGCAGCACCAACTCAATCAGCTCTTCCTTTGTCAGACGCTGCAAATCAGTGCGATCCATCGCCCCATGGAGTCAGGCATTGAGCCTGCTGACAAGGGCGTGGGTAATTACGGGCAATGGGCGCTTCGTGTCGTTAATGTCTCCCCATACCCTTCCTTGGCGCAGTGAGCGACATCGTCAGACCTGCATATGGAAGGTGGAAAATTGAGAGTCATCGCAGCAGATATCTGAATTGTCCGTCGAATAAACTTTAGAGCAATTTCCTATCCTATGAGTATGTCGCCCGCCCCTTCATGATGACTACCTCAAAGGCAATTCATTTCCCAAGAATAGCACACCCAAAATCTCTCAAAGATGGGTAAGCAGGCTTGCTTCCTTTTGAAACAAATGATTATCTGCATGGCCTTGTTCATCAGTGCTTCGGATTTCGGCGCAAAAGCGAATGATGCATTAGACGATACTGCCGCCCTCAACGCCGCCGTCAAAGCGGCTCACGATGCCTATATCAAGAACCCCGCTGTGGGCCGTGTGACTGTCCTTCTGCCGACGGGCACCCTGCTCGTCAAAGGCAACGGCGACAAGAGCGACGGTGCGGTCGAACTGCTGTCCGGCACGGCCATGCAGGGTGCCGGCATGGGCCGGACGATTCTTAAAGTGGCCGACGGCTGGGCGGGAGACATCACCGGCGTGGTGCGCACGCCGTTCGATGAGGTGACAAGCAATGTGGGCCTCTTCGATATCACCATCGACGGGAACCGCGATGCCACGACAGGCAAGATCGACGGCTTCTACACGGGCGTGCGCCCCGGCAGCCCGGCACAGGACAGCGACATTCATGTCGCACGCGTGGAGGTGATGGATTGCTCGGGCTACGGCTTCGACCCGCATGAGCAGACCCTCCGTCTGACCATCGAAAGCAGCGTGTCTCACGGCAACGGGCTCGATGGCTTCGTGGCGGATTACATCGTCAACGGCATCTACCGGAACAACATCGCCTACGGCAACGATCGACACGGCTTCAACATCACCACCACGACAACCGGGCTCCTCCTGCAGGACAACATCGCCTATGGCAACGGGTCGACAGGTGTGGTCGTGCAGCGCGGATCGGAGGCGATCCCGTGGCCGAGCAACATCCAGATTGTCGGAGGCCAATACTACGGCAATGTCAGGGACGGAGTCCTGCTCAACATGGCTGCCAATGTCATTGTCGACGGCGCCATGATCTTCGGCAACCAGGGTAGCGGCGTTCGGATCGAAGGATCGACCGGCACCATTGTTCAAAACAGCCACATCTTCAACAACGCGCAGGCTGCGGACAACCAATTCGACGAGATCAGCATCCGCATGCGTCTCGATACGACCACCGGGCTGACCTACTACTCCACGAACACGCAGATTCTCAACAATACTATCTACTCCGACGGCGCGATCGACGCACGCTATGGAATCCGCGAGGAGCGGACGAACACCCTCGCCGGCGATACGGGCATTCTACTGCTCGGCAATACGATCTACGGTGTGGATTCCGGCGTAATCTTCACCTCGAGACAGACTTGGATTGGGTCCGCCTCATCCAACTCGTTCAAGGGCACTGGACAGGATGAGGAACTGAGTGGCCGCTCCGGCAACGACACGATCCGAGGAATGGGCGGCAACGACCATGTCTTCGGAGATGGCGGCAACGACAAACTTTATGGGGATTCCGGCAGGGATTATGTCTTCGGCGGCAACGGTCACGACCGCCTCAACGGCGGCTTGAGCAACGACATTCTGAGCGGCGATGCCGGCCGCGACGTCTTCATCTTCAATACCAAGCTCGGGAGTTCGACGACGGATCGGAAGGTCAATTTCGACACGATCGCCAACTATTCCGTAAGGGACGATTCGATCTGGCTCGACAACGCCATTTTCCGGAAGATCGGACCAGGCTCGTCCGCCCATCCGACCAAGCTTAATGCGGAATTCTTCAACGCGGGAAACAGGCCAAAGGATCAGAACGACTACGTGCTCTACAACAAGAAGACCGGCGTTCTGTCATACGATTCCGATGGCTCTGGCTCGCGCAAGCCGGTGGAATTTGCACAGATCAAGAAGGGCCTTGCCCTGGCACATCACGATTTTTTCGCCGTCTGAGCACCTAGCGCATCGTGCGGACCCAGAGGGCCGCGTCAGCGAAAAGTGGACCCGGTTTTCCGCCCAGAACGATGCGCTCTTCAAAGAGTGGAGCATCGGATTGGATCCCAAAAG
>NZ_JBVVAK010000039.1:0-60305 GCF_055792825.1 Microvirga sp. GN3 | reverse complement strand
TAACCTCCTAGCGCATCGTGCGGAAAAGTGGACCCGGTTTTCCGCGCCGAACGATGCGCTCTTCAAAGAGTGGAGCATCGGATTGAATCCCAAAAGTGGGTCCACTTTTGGGTCCGATGCTCTAAGCCCGTCAGGCCGCGATGACGATATTGCGGCCGCTGCGCTTCGCTTGATAGAGCGCCGCATCGGCACGCCGGAGCAGCGCCCCGGCATCGATGCCTGCTCCCGTGACGCAGCCGACGCTGACGGTCACGTTAGCCAGACCACCGAGGGTGTTGGCTCCGGCCATGGAAAAGGCATGTCGGATCCGGTCCGCCAGGAGAGCCGCCTCGCGGGAATCCAGCGACAGGATCGCGCCGAACTCCTCCCCGCCCAAACGACCGAAGGTTCGTTGCGGCAGATGGCTTGCCAGAACGTCTCCGAAGATCGTGAGAATGCGGTCGCCGGTATCGTGGCCGTAGCTATCGTTGATGGTCTTGAAGTTGTCGAGGTCGAACAGCAGGCAGCTCGTCGGCCTGTTGCCGAGCCGGGCGAGGAGCTGAGAAGCGTTCTCCATGAAGGCGCGCCGATTGGGAACGCCGGTCAGAGGATCGACCAAGGCAGCCTGCTTATATTCGAACTCGACGCTCTCCTTGGCCATGGACAGAAACATGAAGGCCAAGGTCGGGCCAAACATGACCAGCACGAGCGCCATGGATGGCGACCAGCGGCTCGCGAAGGTATCGATCCAGGAGACCGAAGTCAGGGTGATCCCAAGCGTCCCACGGGACAAATTGAAAGCGGCAAGCCCCAGCAGAAGCACGACGGCCATACGCGAGGAGGCCAGCGGTCGCGAAGCATGGCGTCCGAGTTCCCAGGCCGAGAGGGACGAATAGACAAAGGTGATCGCCGATGCGAGAATCAGTCGATAGCCGTGCGAGCTATAGATGAATGGAAAAGCGCAGATCCAGACAGCCACCCCGGCAAGCATCGCCGTCAGGGGCGCAGGTCGTCCGTTGAAGATCCTGCAGCCAGTGTACAGGACGCCATAACACAACAGGGCCAAGGCGTTCGCCACGAGCAGAATCGCATAAGCCGGTTGTCCCTGCGCAAGATTGGCCGATCCGATTCCCACGGCAATGAGCCAGAAGGCGCTGCCCCACCATGCCAAAGCCTTGACCGTGCGATTCAGCATCCAGGAGAAAAGCAACAAAGTTCCAAGCACTGCCGAGAGCAGTACGAAGGCGACGGTAAGCGTGGCAGGATCAAGGACCATCGAAGCGGCTGCCATGGGAGTTCGACCGGACAGTCGCAGAGGACCCCTACGACCCATTCCGCAGGGGAATGCATGCCTACGCTATCCCCCATCCGCTCCCCGATGTCCAGAACCCAGCCCTGCGACGGATCGGGGCGGCGCTTTGAGCCAGGGCTCCGGAACGAAGACTTGACCGGGGCATTTTCCTAGCGAAGCACCGTAGAGGGAGACCTTCATGGGCATGTACCATCGTCATGGCGTCCAGAGCACCGCGGCCATCGCCGGCCACCCACTTCACCACATGCTGATCGTTTTCCCCGTCGCATTCCTGATCGGGGCTTTCGGAACCGATATCGCCTTCCTCGCGACCCAGGATGCGTTCTGGGCCCAGGCTTCCTACTGGCTCCTGATCGCAGGCATCGTTACCGCACTTATTGCCGCCATTCCCGGTATGATCGATTTCGTGACCATCGACCGGGTGCGCAACGTATGGGTCTCCTGGGCGCACATGGTCGCCAATCTCACGGTGGTCGCGTTGGCCCTTATCAATGTCGGCGTCCGCCTGGGCGATCCGGCTGCGGGGGTCCAGGGCTGGGGTATCTGGCTGTCAGGCATCCAGACGGCTCTCCTCCTGTTCAGCGGCTGGCTCGGTGGCGAGCTCGCTTACCGCTATGGCATCGGCGCCATCCGGGATTACAGCCCCAAGGCCGAGCAATTCCACGTGGAGGTGGACCGATCGGACGTTGCCGCATCCTATGGGCGGCGGACCGGATCAGGTGGCGTTTGAGTTCTGCAAGGCAATTACCTTGTCATTTTCGGGGCGAGGCCGCTAAACTCAAGCTTGCTATGAAGCATTGCGCCTTTGCCTTCGTTCTTTCCAGCCTTGCGCTGATCAGTCAGGCGCAGGCGGTCACCGCCTGCCCGCCTGGCTTTGCTATGCTTCAGGCCTCCGATACCTGCGTGCGCATCAGCGGTCGGGTGAGAGCGGAAACGCTGGTCGGCTCAACGCGCAACCGCTCCTCCGATGCCTACGGGACGCATGCGGGCGGTCGCGTGAAGCTCGACGTGAGGAAGCAGACGGAATACGGTCCCTTACGGGCCGTCATTTCCGCCGGGAATCTGGGGCGCTGATCTCGGAACCATTCACATCTCCTTCCGTTGGGCGGACAAGGGCTGAAAGCCTGCACTCCTCTCACGTCTGACAAGGAGGCAAACATGCATGCTCATGAAATGATCAGCACCCATCCCCATGTGAAAGGCGACACCAACGACGCCCTGATCCGCTGCATCGAGGAATGCTTCGATTGCGCACAGGCCTGCACATCCTGCGCCGATGCATGCCTGGGCGAACCGATGGTTGCCCAGCTCACGCAATGTATCCGCCTCGATATGGATTGCGCCGACATATGCATGGCAACCGGAACGGTCGCCACGCGGCGAACCGGCTCCAATGAGGATGTCATTCGTCACATGCTCAATGCCTGCATGACCGCCTGTCGCCTCTGTGGAGACGAATGCGAACGCCATGCCAGCATGCATGAGCATTGCCGCGTCTGCGCCGAGGCCTGCCGCCGTTGCGAACAGGCCTGCCGACAGGCCATCGCCAGCATGAGCGCTCGCCACTGAGGTATCAATTGCCTCCGAAACTCATCCGAATCCAATCGGCGAGAAAAACAGAAGGGGCGCCAAAGGCGCCCTATCCGTTTCAGTACCCGTAATCGTAATAGTCCTCACGATAATAGGTCCGCCTGGGTGCTTCATAGGTCCTGTAATAAGACCTGTCATAGGTCCGGTATGTTGGCCGGGCCGTTGCAGCAAGCGCGCCACCGATGATCGCACCGGTCACGCCGGCCGCGATGGCGGCATTGTTGTTGTTCCGTCTTTGAACGTAGTAGCGCTGGGCCTTGTGGCTTTTGTAATGGCCGTAGGCGTGGCCCTTGCCCTTGCCGGGGCGGGCATCCGCCGCGCCGCTGAAGGACGTCGCCGCCAAAAGCGCGACGCTGATCGTTACCAAAAGCTTTTTCATCCTCATACTCCTGAACGCGTCTTGAATCGGATGATCCGGAAAGGAGCCATCGATCTGGCCCCTTTCCCAACCACTGCCATTATTGGTTCGGGCTGCTGCCCTCCGAGGAGGAGCCGCGCTGCTGCAGACGCATGTTGATGGAGCTGCTTCCGGAATTCGACGTGTTGCCGCCCGAGCTGCTGTTCACATCGGTTCGGCTGCGGGTCGAAACGCTGCCTGTCGTCTCAGGCGCGCTCGAGCGCGTCCGGCTCGTCGAAACATTCACGTCATTGGAGCGGCGCTGCTCCACCGATACGCCGACGCTTGGCGAGGCATCCCCGGTTCGGCGAATTGTCGTGCGGCTTCGCACCGACACGCTCGGCTCATTGACCTCCTCATAGCGACGCACGGTCCGGCGACGAACCTCCACCGGCTCCTCGACCACCTGATAGCGGCGCTTCTTCGTCACGACCTTGTTGGTCCGCCTGGTCTTCTTCACCGCCACCTTCTTGGTGGGCTTTTTCTTCACAACGGTGCGGCGAATCTCGGTATCAGGCTCCTCATAGGTGGTCACGCTGCGGCGGCGGGTCACCGAGACACTCGGCTCCTCGACTTCGCGGATCGTACGGGAGCGGACGGACACGCCGGAGCGCTCACGGGTCTCGATACCGACGCGCGTACCCGTTTCCTGACGATTGCGGACGTTAATTTGCGCGCCGGACGACTCGCTGCGCGTTGCACCTGTAGTCTCAGTCTGTGTCCGGCTGCTGCCGGTCTGATTGCGCAGCAGCGTGTTCGAATCCGAAGACGATTGCGATGTCGTGTTGGTATTGGTGTTCGTCTGAGTCGATGTTTGGGCATAGGCCGCGCTGCTCAACAAGAGAAGGGCGGCGCCAAGAGCAATCTTTCTCATGGAACCATCTCCAAAAAAGTAAAGGTGCGGGATGAACGCCGGCCTTTGGAGACTGTTCCGAATAACTTTAAGTAACAGATCTTACATGGAAAGCTCTGAGCCAAGATGAACATTTGTTCAAAATTCGAAACTGTCATAATGAGGCGAGCAGAAGTGCCAGCATAATAACTTCAACCAAATCTTTACCATAACCATGAACGTCGAACTTCATGTCCATACAGCTTAAGTTCACGTTTAACGCTCTAGCTTAGCGCTATCGATCGTTCATCGGGAATAGCGCAGCCATGGCAGTTTTTCAGGCGTTCAACGCAGCGGGTGTAGGCTTCAACATGTCCAGCACCAGCAGTTCGGGCTGGGCATTCATAGGGGCCAGCCCATCGGTCACGACAGACCTCGTCTATGATGACGGAAAGGTCGCCGAGTACGAAGTCTATGGCAGCGCCCTGGTGGACTACTTCACCGCCTGGTACTGGAGCGACGACTACACCGTCATCATCGACGACCTGCTCTACGAGAATGACGGCGAAGACGTTCTCTCCATCCGGGGCCTCGATCTTTACACGACGGTCGACGAGCTTCAGGGCTATGCGTGGTACGTGACCCTCAACAGAGGGCACGACACCTTCTACGGAAACGATTACGACGACATCATCCGCGGCGGAGCGGGCAACGACACCGTCTATTCCTATGATGGCGACGACATCGTTTACGGCGACAGCGGTGCTGACAAGCTCTACGGGCTCTGGGGCGACGACGATCTGTATGGAGGCACGGGCCGCGACATCCTGAGCGGCGGTGCCGGCAGCGATTACCTGAGCGGCGGAGCTGACAGCGACCAGCTGACCGGCGGCTCCGGCAAGGATTACTTCGTCTTCGATGCGAGACCGTCCAGGACCAATGTGGATCGGATCATCGATTTCCGGCCTGTCGATGATACGATCATGCTCGACAATGCGGTTTTCACACGAGTCGGGCGTGACGGCTGGCTGGCGAGCGGGGTCTTCACCACCGGTTCAGGCGCCCAGGATTCCTCTGATCGGATCATCTACAGCAAGCAGAGCGGCGCCCTTCTCTACGATGCCGACGGCGTCGGAGGCGTCGCGGCCGTGAAATTCGCCCAGCTGAGCACCGGGCTGACCCTCACCAAGGCGGACTTCTTCGTGCTCTAGCGCATCGTGCGGACCCAGAGGGCCGCGTCAGCGACCCGAAGGGCGACGCCAGTGAAAAGTGGATCCGATTTTCCGCGAGAACGATGCGCCACTTATAGAAGAGAGCCTCCGCTCCTCAGGGCGGCCCTGTTTTCAGGGCCGTTTTCTATTTCTGACCCCAAAATCTCCAACGGCAAGCCATTCCCGACCTGCAGCACGATTAACGTGGCATTAGGACGTTATGCTACCAAAGCATAACAGACCTACATTATTACCACTCCTCTTCGGCACCGCACATGCGTATATACCGCACTGCAAACGCAAGAACAAAGGCACCGGTCAACACGGGCCGGCAACTGAATAGGAGTTCCCAATGTTCGTTTCTTACATCCTCTCTAAAGTCCGCGCTTATCTGCGTTATCGCGAGACTGTCCGTGAGCTGTCGCTGCTTTCGGACCGCGAGCTCGACGATCTCGGCATCTCCCGGTTCCAGATCGAGAGCATTGCTCGCCAGAACGCTTTCGCGTAAAACTTCGCTGCATCGCAGCAAAAGGCCCTAGCCCGCCTCTGGCGGGCTTTCGCTTTTCTAGGGCGGGGTCAGCGCCCGCCCGAGACCGGAATATTGGCGCCGGTGATGTAGGATGCGGCATCCGACATCAGAAACAGCACTGCCTCGGCAATTTCCTCGGGCTCTCCGATCCGGTTCAGCGGAATGAAGGGACGCAGCCTCTCCAAGCGGCCGGCATCCTGGGTGCTCCGCTCGTGGATGTCGGTTTTCGTCATGCCAGGCGACACGGCATTGACCCGGACACCTTCGCCTGCAAGCTCCTTCGCCAATCCAACGGTCAGAGAGTCGACGGCCCCTTTCGACGCGGCGTACCAGACATACTCGTTCGGGCTCCCCAGGGCCGCGGCAACGGACGAGATGTTGACGATGGTTCCGCCCTGTCCCCCATGGCTTGTGGACAGACGCCTCGCAGCCTCCCGGGCCACCCAGATCGCTCCCAGCACATTGATATCGATGCAGGCCCGAATGGTTTCTGAAGAAGCCTGTTCCAGACGGCTGGATTTGCCCGTGATCCCGGCATTGTTGACCACATGCGAGATCGGTCCGAGCGCAGCTTCCGCCTCGTCGAACATACGCATGATATCGACCTCGATAGCGACATCGCCCTGGCACGCGACGGCAGCAGCCCCGGACGCCCGACAGGCGGCAAGGACCTGATCGGCAGCCTCGCGCTCGGACCGATAGGTAATGGCGACATTGTAGCCCCGAGCCGCTGCGAGCTGTGCCAAAGCAGCCCCTATGCCGCGGCTACCACCTGTAATAAGGACGACGGGACGCCTGGATTGCATGGCGTTCAAAGCCTTTCCAAAACTCAACCAGCTCAGCTTGACCAGGGCTCCCGAGGGAGTCAACAAAGCCGCTCGGGAGAATGAATATGAGCACCATCGAACCCATCCATGTCATCGGCGGCGGCCTCGCCGGTTCAGAAGCAACCTGGCAGATCGCCCAGGCCGGTGTGCCCGTCATCCTCCACGAGATGCGTCCTGTGCGCGGCACCGACGCGCACAAAACGGAAGGTCTCGCCGAGCTCGTCTGCTCGAATTCCTTCCGCTCGGACGATGCAGAAACCAACGCGGTCGGCCTGCTCCATCAGGAGATGCGAAGCCTCGGTTCACTCATCATGGCGAAAGGCGACGCCAATCAGGTGCCCGCAGGCGGCGCGCTGGCAGTCGATCGCGAGGGCTTTTCTGACGCTGTGACGGCGGCGCTTGAGGCACATCCGCTCGTCACCATCGAGCGTGGCGAGATCGCTGGTCTACCGCCGGAGGATTGGTCCTCCGTCATCGTCGCCACCGGCCCCCTCACCTCACCGGCGTTGGCCGAGGCGATCCTTCAGCTGACGGGCGAGACGTCGCTCGCCTTCTTCGACGCCATCGCGCCCATCGTCTATCGCGAGTCCATCAACATGGACGTGGCCTGGTTCCAGTCGCGCTACGACAAGGTCGGGCCGGGCGGTACGGGCAAGGACTATATCAACTGCCCGATGACCAAGGAGCAGTATAACGCCTTCATCGATGCCTTGCTCGCTGGCGACAAGACCGAGTTCAAGGAATGGGAGGCCAACACCCCCTATTTCGACGGCTGCCTGCCCATCGAGGTCATGGCCGAGCGCGGTCGCGAGACCCTGCGCCACGGACCGATGAAGCCGGTCGGTCTCACCGATCCGCGCAATCCCGACAAGAAGCCCTATGCCATCGTGCAGCTGCGCCAGGACAATGCGCTCGGCACCCTGTTCAACATGGTCGGCTTCCAGACCAAGCTGAAATACGGCGCGCAGACCGGCATCCTGCGCATGATCCCGGGGCTTGAGAATGCCGAGTTCGCGCGTCTCGGCGGCATCCATCGCAACACCTATCTCAACTCTCCCAAGCTCCTCGATCCGACCCTGCGCCTGAAAGCGATGCCGCGCCTGCGCTTCGCCGGCCAAATCACCGGCTGCGAAGGCTATGTGGAAAGCGCCGCCGTCGGGCTCATGACAGGCCGCTTCGCCGCCGCCGAACGTTTGGGCCAGCCGATCCAGCCGTTGCCGCATACCACGGCGCTCGGCGCGCTCATTAACCACATCACCGGCGGGCATATCGAGACCATCGACGAGGGGCCACGCTCCTTCCAGCCGATGAACGTCAATTTCGGCCTGTTCCCGCCGCTGGCCCAAGCTCCGAAGGCCGAAGACGGCAAGCGTCTGCGTGGCCCGGCCAAGGCCATCGCCAGAAAAAAGGCGCTGACGGATCGCGCGCGCGCGGATCTGGTGGCTTGGATGTCAGGCGGGGAACTTCCGGCAGCGGCGGAGTAATACCCACTGTCATCCCAGACGCCGTCAGGCGATCCGGGATCGGACGCAGGACAAGCGCCAAAACCTCAACCTGTCATCCCCGCGCAGGCGGGGATCCATAAACACGACGCTTCAGGACAGGGCGGCAGCGGCACACCTTGTTCTGCATCGTCAGCGGATATGGATCCCGGGCTCCGCTGCGCGGCCCCGGGATGACAGTGTTCTATTCTGAAAACGATCCCGGATCTGCGCTATGCTTCGTCCGGGATGACGTGGAAGATACTGCGCTCTCTAAAACGGCCCGCGCCAGAGCGCCCAGATCCGCCGCCATTGCGGCAGGTCCACGACGGTGTGGAACGGATCGTAGTCCCGCCACTCCATCGTCTTGAGATAAGGCTCCACCAGCGCAAGCGGCTGGAAGGCTGGCTTCGCCGCATCAGGAATGGTCGTTCGCAAGGTGCGTGCCTGTTCGACGTGCCTGCGGGCGGCGGCGCGCAGATCGGCCAGCGCACCTTTCAGTCCCGGCCCGCCGCGTCCGGTCACGATATCCTCGCGCACCACTCCATGACGAGTCAGGATGTCGGCAGGCACATAGACCTGCCCCTGCCGCGCATGATGCGGGAAAGCGCGCAGCAGACCCGTGATCGCGTAAGCCACACCTGCATGGCCGGCAGCATCCGCCGTGCCAGGATTGGTGCCATTGGCGAGGATGAGGCTCGAAAGCTGGATCAGGCTCGACGAGGTCTCACCGCAATAGCCTTCCAAGTCGTTCAGGCTCGGCATCGGATCGTCATAGAGATCGAAGATCCGGGCATCGATCAGGTCGACGAAGGATTGTCGGGGCAGGCGGAACTGCACGATGGTATCGTCGAGCGCTGCCGCCACGGGGTTGGCGCGCACATCGCCCCGCGCCTCACCCTGCAGAGCATCGCGCCACCATTGCAGGCGGATCTCGCCGACCAGCGCTTCGCGCACCGCCTCGCGAACGCGGGCGACCTCGAAATTGAAGGCATAGAGCGCGTGAAGGTGCGGGCGCTTGTCGGCGGGCGCGAAGAGGCTCGCCCAGTAACGGTCCGGATCGGCCTCGCGCACGAGGGCTTCGCAATGGGCGAAGTTGGAGATTGCCTGTGGTGCCATCTTAGGGAACGGCGATCAGGGCGGCGCCGACCTTGCGGTTCTCGGCGAGCAGGATATTGTACGTGCGAGCGGCCGCTCCTGTCTGCATCACGTCGAGACTGATCCCCGCGTCGCGAAAGCGCGCACGAAACGCGGCCGGAAAGGCCACGATATCCGTCCCCGTTCCGAAGAGCAGCAATTCCAGCTCGTCGCTTTCGGCAAAGATGGGATCGAGCGCCTCATCCGTCAGCTCGGCCACGGAGTTGATGGGCCAAGCCCTGATCCCCGACGGGAGAGCCAGCAGCGAGCCGCGATGGGACATGTCCGCGAAGCGGAAGCCGCCATTGCCATAGGCATCGAACGGATAGCGTCCAGGCAGGAAGCCATCATAGAGGCGACCATTGTTCATGGTCTTACTCCGCTGCGGCGGCCCTGCTCTCCGACACCTTAACGGTCTCCGATCCGCGCAGCCCGATATAGATCAGCATGGGAGACGAAATGCAGATGGCCGAATACGTACAGATGACGACGCCATAGAGCATGACCTGCGCGAAACCCTGGATCGCCTGTCCACCGAACAGCACCAGCGCCAGAAGCGAGAGCGCGGTCGTCGCTGCCGTCATCACGGTGCGGGACATGGTGTGGTTGATCGACAGGTTCAACAGTTCCTCGGCCGGCATCGTCTTGTAGCGACGCATCAGCTCGCGGGTCCGGTCGAACACCACCACCGTTTCGTTGAGCGAATAGCCCACGATGGTCAGGATCGCCGCGATCGAGGTCATGTTGAACTCATGCCGTGTGATCACGAAGAAGCCGATGGTCAGCACGATGTCGTGGAGCGTGCCGATGATGGACGCAACCGCCAGCTCACGCTCGAAGCGGAACCAGAGATAGAACAGCACCGCGATGACCGAGAGCACGACGCCGATGGTGCCGGACTGGACGAGTTCGCCCGAAACACGCGGCCCCACCGTCTCGACGCGGCGGAATTCGTAATCCGCACCGAAGGTGTCGCGCGCCTTCTGCACCACGGCCGTCTGCGCAGCCTCGCCGCCAGCCTGAATCGGGAAGCGCAGCGAAACCTCGCCGGCGGTGCCGAATTCCTGCACCTCCACGTCGCCGAAACCGAAACCTTCGGCCGTCTGGCGGATCTGGCCGACATTGGCCTGACCGGACTTGGCCTGGATCTCCATAAGCGTGCCACCCCGGAAATCGATGCCGAAGTTGAGGCCGCCGCTGAAGAGCATCAACGCGGTCAGAATCGAGATGAGAGCCGACAGCGGGAACGAGTAGCGCCGGAAGCGCATGAAGTCGAAGTGTGAGTTTTCGGGCCAGAGGCGAACGAGGCGCACGATACGCACTCCTTAGAACGGAAGAGCTTTGGGACGCATCCAGTGATACCAGAGCGCAATCATCATGCGCGTCAGGGTCACGGCGGTGAGAACCGTCGTCAGGATGCCGAGGATAAACACGACCGCGAAGCCGCGCACGGGACCGGAGCCGAGGAAGAACAGGATCACGGCCGCAATCGCCATAGTGCTGTTGGAATCGACGATGGTTGCGAAGGCCCGGTCGAAGCCCGCCTGGATGGCCGAGACGATCGATCTCCCTGCATGCGCTTCTTCGCGGATGCGTTCATAGATCAGCACGTTCGAGTCGACCGCCGTGCCGATGGTCAGAACGATACCGGCGATGCCCGGCAGCGTGAGCGTGGCTTCCAGCACCGACATGAGGCCGAAGATGAGGCCTACATGAACGAGGAGCGCGATATTCGCGAACAGGCCGAAGAGGCCATAGGTCGCGAACATGAAGATGATCACGAAGATGCCTGCCACATAGGTCGCCATCTTGCCGGCCTCGATCGAGTCACGTCCGAGACCCGGGCCCACGGTGCGTTCTTCGACGATGGTGAGCTTGGCGGGCAGAGCACCGGAGCGGAGCAGAACGGCGAGGTTGTTGACCTGCTCCACGGTGAAGCTGCCGGAGATCTGGCCTGCGCCACCGGTAATCGGCGACTGGATCGTCGGTGCGGAGATCACCCGATTGTCGAGCACGATGGCGAGCTGGCGTCCGAGA
Organism: Microvirga sp. GN3; assembly: GCF_055792825.1. Lineage (NCBI taxonomy): Bacteria > Pseudomonadati > Pseudomonadota > Alphaproteobacteria > Hyphomicrobiales > Methylobacteriaceae > Microvirga > Microvirga sp. GN3. The sequence goes on along the minus strand of NZ_JBVVAK010000039.1, from coordinate 48,973 downwards.
TTTTCCGTCGTCGCCTGTCCGAAGCGCTGAGCGCCACGGATGTTGAAACGGAAATTGACGATGGGCTGGTTGGTCTGCTGGTCGAAGGCGGGCTGGGCATCGGTCAGGTCGCCGCCCTCGGCGATCACCCGGCGCTCGACGGGAACGCGCTGGCCGCCCGCATCCTCCATGGGAAGCAGGTCGACATCGGTTGCACCAGGTTGCGCGAGCAGGCGGAACTCGAGATTGCCGGTCTCACCCAGGAGCGCCTTGAGCTGCTGCGGGTCCTGCAGGCCCGGAACCTGAACCAGAACGCGGTCGGCACCCTGGCGTTGGATGCTGGGCTCCGTGGTGCCGGTGGCATCCACGCGGCGACGGATGACTTCGATGGACTGATCGACGGCGCGGCGCACGCGCTCGTTGATGCCGGCCTCCGTATAGGTCAGCGTAATCACGCCATCCGGGGTCGTGTTGATCTCGATGGAATTGCCGCCGGCCTGGCCCAACATGGCATTCCCGATGGGCTGCGCCAGTTCGCGCAGGCGCGGCATCAGCCGGTCGCGGTCTGCCGCGTCCGGAACGCGGATCTGGACGCCGCGGGGAACCGTCTGGATGCCGTTCTGGGACGAGACGCGGGTGTCGCGCAGGATGCGGCGGACGTCATCGCGGAGAATCGTGATCTGTCCACGCAGCAGATCCTGGCTGTCGACCTCGAGGAGGACGTGGGAGCCGCCCTGCAGATCGAGGCCCAGCACGATGGCGCGGGACGGGATGAGCCAGGACGGCACCCAGCTCGGGATGGCATTCAAATAGGCCTGACGCTGCTCGCGATTCATCGTGCTCGGAACCGCAAGAAGCAGGCCGATCACAATGATCGCCACGGTGGCGATGATCTTCGATCTCGAGAAGCGCAGCATCGTCAGCTCAACCTTTCTCACACACCCTGCCGCATCGATCTGCGGCGAACCGGCCCTTTCGCAGGTGGGAAGGGCCGGCTTCTTTTCACATCAGGCCTTGACCGGCTCGCTCTTGGAGCGAACTTCGGAGATCATGGCCCGAGCCACCTTCACCTTCACGCCGTCGGCAATCTCGACCTCGATATCGGCCGAATCCTCGAGGACCTTCGTCACCTTGCCGATGATGCCGCCGGAGGTGACGACGGTGTCGCCGCGACGCACGTTCTTGATCATCTCCTGGTGGGTCTTCACCCGGCGCTGCTGGGGCCGGATGATCAGGAACCACATGATGACGAATATGAGGATGAACGGGACGAATTGAAGGATCATCTCCATTCCGCCCCCCGCGGGGGCCCCTTGTGCGAAGGCAGGTGTGATGAACAAGCGGCTCTCCATGGATAAAGGCGCGTGGCAGGCACATTTTGGGCCCACCCGCGCCAGACGGGATTACAAAGCGTGGCGGACTATACCCATCGACTCGCCGAAATCAATGAAGTTGAAGGCCTTTCCCAAGGCTCCTTCCATGGACCCTTTGACGCTTTTTGCGCTAAGCAGTCCCCTCACCCACCTTGGATGGTTCTGACTCAAGATGCCTGCAGACCTGAACTCCCCTGAATCCCTAGCGCTTTTGACGCGCATTGCCGATGCCCTGGAGCGCCTTACGCCCGCCGGCACCGCTCACGCCGATGTTACGGCGGCCGACGCCTTCGTCTGGCAGGCGGCGGGGCGTAGGCTCTCTCCCGTGCCGAAGGTGAACCGGGTCGAGATGAGCCTTTTGCGCGGCATCGACCGGGTTCGGGATCAGTTGGCTGAGAACACCCAGCGCTTCGCCAGGGGCCTGCCGGCCAACAATGCGCTTCTCTGGGGAGCCCGGGGTATGGGCAAGTCGTCCCTGGTCAAGGCGGTCCATGCCGAGATCAACCACGCCAAGCTTAGCGATTCGCTCCCCCTCAAACTGATCGAGATCCACCGGGAGGACATCGAGACCCTTCCCGATCTCATGAGCCTCCTGCGCCCTGATCCGCACCGCTTCATCGTCTTCTGCGACGATCTCTCCTTCGATGCAGACGATACTTCGTACAAGTCGCTCAAGGCCGTGCTGGAGGGCGGGATCGAGGGTCGCCCCGACAACGTGATCTTCTACGCCACCTCCAACCGCCGTCACCTGCTGCCGCGCGACATGATGGAAAACGAGCGCTCCACCGCCATCAATCCGGGCGAGGCCGTCGAGGAGAAGGTCTCGCTATCGGACCGCTTCGGCCTCTGGCTGGGTTTCCACAAATGCAGCCAGGACGAGTATCTCGACATGGTCTTCGGCTATGTCGACCATCTCGGCCTGCAGGCGGACCGCGACACGATCCGCGCCGAAGCGCTGGAATGGGCGACCACCCGTGGGGCGCGCTCGGGGCGCACGGCGTGGCAGTTCATCCAGGATCTGGCCGGGAGGCTGGGGAAGGCAATATAAGAGGGGCCACCGCCATGCGGGTCAAACGGATCGTCGCGAATATCCAGGCGTCCGATCTAGCGGCAGCCAAGCGCTTCTACGAGGATGCCCTCGGACTTGAGGTCCTCATGGATCTGGGTTGGATTGTAACCTACGGCAGTGGCGAAAAGGCACTCGCGCAGATCAGCGTGGCGACCCAAGGTGGCTCGGATACGCCGCTGCCGGATCTCTCCATCGAAGTGGACGACGTGGACGCGGCCCTCCTGCGCATGAAAAATGCCGGCTTTCCCATTCTTTACGGTCCGGCCGACGAACCCTGGGGCGTGCGTCGGTTTTATGTCCGGGACCCGTTCGGCAGGCTGGTCAACATTCTTGCTCACGCTCCCCATGAAGAAAGGGACGGTGGCTGAGCTCCACCGTCCCCTCATTCGACCGGCCTCGAAGGCCGAGGACCGATCTAAACCGATTGCTTGATCAGCCGCCGAGATGCTTCAGCGGATCGACGGGCTGCGCACCCTTGCGGATCTCGAAGTGCAGCTGCGGCGAGGTCACGTTGCCGGTCTGGCCGGAGGTCGCGATCACCTGACCGCGCTTCACCTGCTCGCCGCGCTTCACACTGAGCGAGCCGTTATGGGCATAAGCCGAGACGAAGCCGTTCTCGTGTTTGATCAGGACGAGATTGCCGTAGCCCTTCACCTCGCTGCCCGCGTAGGTCACGGTGCCGGCCTCGGCAGCCTTGACCGGCGTACCTTCGGGGACGGCGATGTTGATGCCCTCGTTGCCGCCATTGGCGCCAAAACCGGCAATGACACGGCCACGGGCCGGCCAGCGGAAGTCGCCAGCGACGCTGGCGGTCTGCTCGGGCTCCTGCACGGGAGCCTTCGCGGCCTCCTGCGGAACCGGACCAACCGGCTGAACAGCCGCTGCAGGCTTCACGGGCTCAGGCTGGGTGAGAGCGGCCACCTTGGGCTGCTCGACGACAGGCTTCGGCGCGGACACCAGAGGCTTGGGCGCAGAGACCAGCGGCTCGTTCGTCGCCGAGGCGACCTGCATCGGAGCGGACTTGGCGGGAGCCGGAGAGACCGGAGCCTGCGCCGTCGCAGTCATGCCGGGACGAACGCGCTTGGCCGGCTCGGCGGCGGCAACCGGCGTGGTGGCGGCAGGCACTTTCGAGGTATCGACGAGACGGAACTTCGGCTGGGTGGCCGGCTGCGCGGCAACCGATTGAGCAACCGGCATGGGGCGCGGCTGAATCGGAGTGGGAGCGGAGGCGATGCGAGCAGGCTGCGACAGCGGCTGGGACTGCACGGGGGGCAGAGCTTGTGCCTGAACCGAAGGTGTCGGCATCGGAGCCGCGGAATAGGACGGGTAGCTTTGGGGCTGCGACGGGGCCGAGGCGGTCGTATCCATGCGCTCGCTGGTAGCGAAGGGATTGGAGAACGGGTTCTCGGCGAACCTCGCGCTATCAGTACTGCAGGCCGCCGCCGCACTGCCGATCAAACCCACCAGAGCGATCCGCGACACCGCAACCCAATGCCCAGAACACACACGCAACCGCATCACTCAACCCCAACCGAACGCAACTCGATGGAGCCATTAAAAGCCTGTTCAGGTTAAGCAACGGTTGACGCTAGGCAGATTGTCGTAACCTTGTCCGAAAATTTTTCGATCCGGTCAGAGCATCGGACCCAAAAGTGGAATTCCACTTTTGGGTCCGATGCTCATTCTCTAGCTGGCGCATCTTCGGCGCGACCCGAAGGGCCGCGTCAGCGAATAACCGGGATCCACTTTTTCGCACGATGCGCTAGAGAGTTGCCGCGAAGCCGGTGACGAGAGGCGAAATGCGCAAGGGCGCGCCGACCAATTGCGCCAACTCACCGTCGGCGTTGCGTTCGATCCGCACGAGGTGAGGCACGCCCTCGATTGTGAGTGCCCCGATCAAACGGCTACCTGGCCCGAGGAGCGATATCACCGCCTCCGGGATCTCTGGACGGGCTCCATTGAGCAAAATGCGATCGAAGCGGTCGCGCACGCGAACGGCAAGACCGTCGCCCACCTCCAGGCGGACTTTGCCGGCCTCCACGATCTTGAGATGCTGCGCCGCGCTTTCCGCGAGCGTGTTGAAGCGCTCGACGCTCGTCACCTCGGCGCCGAGCCGTGCCAGAAGCGCCGTCACATACCCGCTGCCGGTGCCGACCTCGAGGACGCGTTGGCCGGATTGCACGCCGAGGGCAAGCAGCATGGCCGCGACCGTGGCAGGTCCCGTCATGGTCTGACCGCAGGGCAGCGGCAGGGCGACATCGGTACGGGCGAGATCGGTGAAGCGGCGCGGCGCAAAAACCTCGCGCGGCACGAGTTCCATGGCGCGAAGGAGAGCCGTGTCGCGGATGCCTTTGGCGCGCAGGGACAGGACGAAGGACGCAGCACCGATCGCCTCCTGCTCGTCGCGGGCTTCCGCTTCAGGCAGGAAAGGCATGTCCTGGTTCATCGTGCCCGCACTTTCATCAGCCGAAGGCCTGCGCGTAACGCGTCAGCGTCGGCTCGTCCGTCATGTCGATGCGAAGCGGTGTGACGGCAATGCGCCGGTTGGCGATGGCCCAGAGATCCGTGCCGTTGCCGGGCGTGAAGGGGCGACGCTCAAAAGCGATCCAGAAGTAAGGATTGCCGCGCCCGTCCCGGCGCTCGTCGAGGCGCAGAAGCTCCTGCGTGCGCTGACCCTGATTGACGAGAGCCGTGCCCTCGACTTCCTCCGGCTCGCAATCCGGAAAGTTCACGTTGACGAGGATGCCCTTGTCGACACCTGCCTCGAGAATCTTGCGCACGACCTTGGGGCCATGATGCTCGGCGCATTGCCAGCGCGGCGCATTGCGCGTGCCCGGGCCATAGGCCTGCGAGAGCGCGATGGAAGGAATCCCCAAAATCGTGCCTTCGATGGCGCCCGCCACCGTGCCGGAATAGGTCACATCCTCCGCCACGTTCTGCCCGCGGTTGACGCCGGAGAGAACGAGATCGGGCTTGGCGTCCTGCATGAGGTGACGCACGCCCATGATCACGCAATCGGTCGGCGTGCCCTTCACGGCAAAATGCCGATTGGAGATTTCGCGCAGGCGCAGTGGGTCGTTGAGAGACAGCGAGTGCGCAACGCCGCTCTGATCGGTCTCCGGCGCTACCACCCACACATCGTCAGACAGAGCACGGGCAATGGACTCCAGGGTCTTCAACCCTGGAGCATGAATGCCATCGTCATTGGTGCAGAGAATGCGCATGTCAGACCTGACGTTCGATGCGTGTCATCCCGCCCATATAGGGCTGGAGCGCCGACGGGATTGTGACGCTGCCGTCCTCGTTCTGGTAGTTCTCCAGAACGGCCACGAGCGTGCGGCCGACCGCAAGGCCCGAGCCGTTGAGCGTGTGCACGAAACGCGGCTGCTTCTCGCCCGCAGCGCGATAGCGCGCATTCATGCGGCGGGCCTGGAAATCAGAGCAGACCGAGCAGCTCGAAATCTCGCGATACATCCCCTGCCCCGGCAGCCACACCTCGATGTCGTAGGTCTTGGTCGAGGAGAAGCCCATGTCGCCGGTGCAGAGCGTCATGGTGCGGAACGGCAACTCAAGTTTCTTGAGCACGTTCTCGGCGCTGTTAAGCATGCGTTCGTGCTCGTCGGCCGAGGTCTCCGGCGTCGTGATCGAGACGAGCTCGCATTTCACGAACTGGTGCTGACGGATCATGCCGCGCGTGTCGCGGCCCGCGGAACCGGCCTCCGCGCGGAAGCTCGGCGTGAGCGCCGTGAAACGCAGGGGCAGTTCCTCCTCGGAGAGGATCTGCTCGCGCACGAGATTGGTGAGCGTCACTTCCGCCGTCGGGATCATGCCATAACGGGTGTCCTTGATCATCTTGGCGATTGCGTCGCGCGTCTGACCTTCGAGAGCCGCAGCGACGACCTGCTCGAGCGAGTTGCCGGGGAACGCCCAGAACTGATCATCCTCGAACTTCGGCAGTTGTGCCGTGCCAAACATGGCATCGTCGCGCACCAGCAGCGGCGGGTTCACTTCCGTGTAGCCATGCTCGTTGACGTGCAGGTCGATCATGAACTGCCCGAGCGCGCGCTCAAGACGAGCCAGGCCGCCTTTCAGCACGACGAAGCGCGAGCCGGAGAGTTTTGCCGCCGTCTCGAAATCCATGAGATCAAGAGCTTCGCCGAGTTCGAAATGCTGCTTGGCACTGTTAAGCGTGCGCGGCGTGCCGAAGCGGTGACGCTCCACGTTGCCGTGCTCGTCGGCTCCGACCGGCACATCGTCCTTGGGAATGTTCGGGATCGCCGCAAGCGCATCGAACAGCGCCTTCTCGGCACTCCGTTCGGCCTCTTCCAGCTCCGGCATCGTCTCCTTGATCCGGGCCACTTCGGCCATCAACTCCTGGGCCCGCGCCTCGTCCTTCTTGGCTTTCGCCTGGCCGATCTCCTTGGACATCGCGTTGCGGCGCTCGGTTGCGGCCTGCAGGGCGGAGATGGCGCTCTTGCGCTTGTCATCGAGGGAAGTCAGGTGCGCGGACAGGGGCTCCATGCCCCGGTTCCGGAGGCCTTGATCGAAAGCCGCGGGATTCTCGCGGATGGAACGGATATCGTGCATGGGATGAGGACCTGCTTCGTCAAGCGGCCCTGCCCTTTCGACAAGACCGCCCCTTCAACTCTTGCCGAGGATGGCGGTCGATGGAGAGGCCTTTCGAGGCCTATCCCTCTGCCGCGCGCGCGGCCTCGGCTTCCGCACGCTTCTTCTCGACCATGCGGACGGAGAAGATGGATGCCTCGTAAAGAAGCAAGGTGGGGACCGCAAGGGCGAACTGGCTGATCACGTCCGGCGGGGTGAGAACGGCCGCGATCACGAAGACGACGACGATGGCGTAGCGACGCTTGTCCTTCAGGAACTGCGAATCGATGATCCCGGCCCGGGCGAGAAGGGTCAGGACGACGGGCAGCTGGAAGCAGATGCCGAAGGCGAAGATCAGGGTCATGATCAGCGACAGATACTCGCTGACCTTGGGCAGGAACTCGATGGCAGGGCTCGTATCCGTCGCCAGTTGCTGCATGCCCACGGAGAAGCGCATGAGCAGCGGCATGGCGATGAAATAGACGCAGGCCGCACCGATGACGAACAGGACCGGCGTGGCGACGAGGTACGGCACGAAGGCCCGGCGCTCGTTCTTGTAGAGGCCCGGCGCCACGAACTTGTAGATCTGAATGGCGATGATCGGGAAAGCCAGGAAGCCTGCGCCGAAAGCCGCGACCTGGATCTGCGTGAACAGATACTCGAGGCCGTGGGTATAAACGAGATGCGCCCTGTCCGGCGAGCCGACAGCGAGGACGTAGGGCCAGACGAGCGCATTGTAGATGTATTTCGCGCCTGCAAAGCAGATGAAAAACATGGCCACGAACGCAACCAGCGCCTTGATCAGGCGCGAGCGCAACTCGGTCAGATGCTCGATCAGAGGCGCGCGCGAAGCTTCGACCTCATCCTCTTCAATGGCGGTGGTCATCCGGCTTTCGCGTCCGATTTTTCTGAAAGTTGTTCGGCAAGGGCCGCCTGCTGGGCCTCGTACTCGGCTTCGCGCCGCAAGGATTCGGCGATCTCCTTGGCGGGATCGACCGTGGGCGGAGGCGGCAGATCGATCAACGGATCGGCGGGAACCGGTGCCCGCCCTTCCACGACTGCCTGAACCGAGGCATCGGAGGTGATTTGAGCAGGCGTTTCCGGATCGGGTGACGATTGATCGGTCGTCACCGGAGCGACCTCCTGCACGGTCTCGGTCTCAGGGGCCTTCTCGGGAGGAGCCGACACAGGCGCCTCGATCGAAGTCTTCAACTCGTCGCGGATCGTCTGGATCGGGTTGAAGCTCGTATTGGTCGCCGACGAGACGGAATCATTCACGCCCTGGAGCTGCTTCTTGACCTCGTCGAGCTCGGCTTCCCGCATGGCCTCGTTGAACTGGCCCTGAAACTCCGCCGCCATGCGGCGAAGCTTGCTCGTCATTTGCCCGACCGTCCGCAGCGCCTTCGGCAGATCCTTCGGGCCGATCACGATCAGCGCGACGGCGCCGATCACCATGATCTCACCCCAGCTCATGTCCAACATGACGTGGCCTCGAACCTGCCCCTTAGGTACTCACGCGTACTGACACGCCGCTATGAAGCGACGGCGCACGAAGCTTAACCGACCTTGTGGTCCGTCGTCGCAGTGCTCGTCGGAGCGCTGGCCTGATGGTCGATGGTGCGGACCGGCTCGGACGGCTGAGCCGGCTTTGCCGGGGTATCGTCCTCGGACATGCCCTTCTTGAAGGCTTTGATGCCCTTCGCGACATCGCCCATCATGTCGGAGATCTTGCCGCGTCCGAACAGAAGGACGACGATCAGACCCACGACGATCCAGTGCCAAATACTCGTGCCACCCATGGCAATTCCTCCTGCGCCTGAAGAGGCGCGATTTCCCAATATGAACTTGTCGCCAACCTATGCGTCGGAGGCGGCGAAAACAAGGACATCCTTCGTATCGATCTCGATGCCCACATCCTGTCCCTCGTTCACGCCGACAGGATCGTGAACGCGGGCCTGGAGAGGGCGGTCCACCCCCTGCACGTCAATGTGCACGAGATCGACCTCGCCGAGAAAGCGACGAGACACCACACGTCCCGGCAGGCAGAAACCGGCAGGCTTGAGCTTGAGCCCTTGCGGCCGCACGCAGACGATGGCGGGGCCATCCTCCAGATGCGGCGCCGGAAACACGCCCACGGGACAGGAAACCTGACCGTTGCGGACCACGCCCTCAATCTCATTGAAGTCGCAGAAGAAGCGGGCCGCGAACAGGTTCGCCGGGCGGCGATAAATCTCCTCGGCCTCGCCCTGCTGAATGATCGCGCCGGCGCGCATGAGCACGATCCGGTCGGCGATCCGCATCGCCTCCTCGGGATCGTGGGTCACGACGATGGTCGTAGCGCCGGTTTCTCTCAGGATTGCGACGGTCTCGTCCCGAATGGCATCGCGCATGCGCCGGTCGAGGTTCGAGAATGGCTCGTCCATGAGCAGAACCCCAGGCCGCGGCGCGATCGAGCGCGCCAGTGCCACGCGCTGCTGCTCGCCGCCGGACAGGGTGTGAGGATATTCGTTGGCGTAATGCTCAAGCCCGACGCGGGACAGGGCACGGCGCGCGGCGATGCCGGCCTCGGAGGCCGAAAGATCCTTGAGGCCGAACATGATGTTCTGCTGGATCGTCATGTGCGGGAACAGGGCATAATCCTGAAACATCAGCCCGATGCCGCGCCGCTCTGGTTCCAGGAGTGTCCGTGGCCCACTCACCTCCCGGCCGTCCATGAGCACCCGGCCCGAGGTCGGTGCCTCGACTCCCGCGGCGATGCGCAGCAGGGTGGTCTTTCCACAGCCGGAATGGCCGAGCAGGCAGACGATCTCCCCCGGTTCGACGGTGAGCGAGACATCGTCGAGCGCCCGCTGGCTGTCATAGGCCTGGACGATGTTCTCGAAGGTGAGCTGGGCCGGGATCGAGGCGCCCGCCGTGCCGCGCTGCCCCCAGCGGGGCAGACGAAACCGGTCGCGCGCGGACCCGACGGGCCTTGCAATCATTCCTGGCCTGCCTCGGTCTGGTGCATGTCCAGAGGCTGAAGCGGATCGTCCTCGAGAGGATCTTCGTCCTCGCGCAGGGCATCCGCATCGGAGGGAACCGGCACCGAGAAGTCGGAAGGAACGCGGCCTTCGATAAATCCGGCGCCCTTAAGCTCCTCAAGACCCGGCAGATCCTCGATGGCATCGAGGCCGAAATGCTCCAGGAAGCCTGGCGTCGTGCCGTAAGTGACCGGACGGCCCGGAGCCTTCCGGCGGCCTCTCAGGCGGATCCAGCCCGTCTCCAGGAGCGTATCGATGGTGCCTTTCGAGGTGGCGACACCGCGGATCTCTTCGATCTCGGCGCGGGTGACCGGCTGGTGATAGGCAATGATCGCCAGGGTCTCCATGGCAGCGCGGGAGAGCCTGCGCTGCTCGACCACGTCGCGGGCGAGCACGAAAGACAGGTCGCTAGCCGTCCGGAAGGTCCATTTGCCGGCAACCCGGACGAGATTGACGCCGCGGGGCGCATAAAGCTCGGTCAGATCCTGCAGGATCTTTGCCACATCAGCACCTTCCGGCAGACGGCCGGTCAGTTCTTCGATGCTCAGAGGCATGGCGGCGGCGAACAGCAACGCTTCGGCGATGCGCATGGCCTCGCCATGATCGGGAACGTGGCTGACCTCGGATTCATCGGCTTCCGGCGTATCGACCGTATCTTCATCTTCGTGCATGTCGGGCATGTCGGGCAGCACCTTAAACTCCTGCTTCGACCGGGTCTGCGACGGGCTTGACCCAGACCGGAGCGAAGGCCTCGTCCTGCCGGATCGTGAGCTTGCCTTCGCGCACCATTTCCAGGGTGGCGGACAGGGCCGAGGCCAGAATGGTCGGGCGCATGGCAGGCTCGACCATGTATTCCACGAGATAGGCGTCGAGGGTCACCCAATCGCTCAGGTGACCGACAAGCCGCTCCAGGGCCTCCCGCGCATCGACCAGCGACCAGACATTCCGCTTGTGCAGAGACACCTTGGAATTGAACTGGATCTGCCGCTGCTGGGCATAGGCCTTGAGGAGATCGTAGAGGCTCGCCTCGTAACGGGAATCCCGGTTGATGATGACGGGCTCCGGCGCCCCGCGGGCGAAGACGTCGCGACCGAGCCAGGCCCGCTCGCCCATCTTCTTGGCCGCCTCGCGGATCGCCTCCAGGCGGCGCAGGCGCAGGGCCAGGGCGGAGGCGAGATCCTCGGCACTCGGCTCCTCGCCCTTCGGCGGTTCGGGCAGCAGGAGGCGTGACTTGAGATAGGCGAGCCAGGCCGCCATCACGAGATAATCCGCCGCCAGTTCCAGGCGCATGCGGCGCGCCTCCTCGATGAAGGCGATGTATTGCTCGGCCAGCGCCAGGATCGAGATGCGGTGGAGATCCACCTTCTGGCGGCGGGCGAGTTCCAGCAGGAGGTCGAGCGGCCCTTCGAAACCGTCCACGTCGACGAGCAGGGCGGGCTCGCTTTCGCCTCGCTCCGTGCGTTCGACATCCTCGAAGGGTAAGGGCTTTGCCATCGACCGTACTCAACTCATGGGGTTCGAGCATCGGACCCAAAAGTGATCACCACTTTTGGGTTCCATCCGATGCTCTTCTTCTTGAAGAGCGCATCGTCCGGCGCCGAAAACCGGACCCACTTTTCTGTACGATGCGCTAAGAGCTTCATTAGCTTTAGGCGATCATCGCAAGAGCAGAATCGAGCCTGGCCCGGGCATCCACAGGATCCAGAGGCTCCGGATCATGGGTGATGCGAGCTAACGCAGCGTTAGCGCGGCGCAAGGCTTCGCCGCTCAGAATGGGGGCGGCCTCGGCGACGGCACTCATCTCCTCCATGGTGCCGTTGCAATGAAGGGCCATGTCGCACCCGGCCGCGAAGGCGGCCTCGGTCCGGTCACGGAACGTGCCCGAAAGGGCATGCATGGACAGATCGTCGGTCATCACCAGCCCGTCATAGCCGATATGGCCGCGGATGATCTCCTCCATGATGATGCGGGAGGTCGTCGCGGGCCGATCGGGATCGAGCGCCGTGTAGACCACATGGGCTGTCATCGCGAGGGGCATGTCGCTGAGCATCCGGAAGGGCGCGAAATCGTGCCTCTCCAGTTCTTCACGGGAAGCCTCGACCACCGGCAGCGCCAGATGGCTGTCGGCGCCTGCCCGGCCATGGCCTGGCATGTGTTTGATCACAGGGAGCACGCCACCGGCCAGAAGGCCCTCGGCGGCGGCGCGTCCCAGGACCGCAACCTGGTTCGGCGTCTTGCCATAGGCCCGATCGCCGATCACGTCGTGGGCGCCCGGCGACGGCACGTCGAGCACAGGGAGACAATCCACGGTGATCCCGACCGCACGTAGGTCATGGGCAATCAGCCGCGCTCCGAGGCGGGTGATCTCGCGCTGAACGAGCGGGTCGTTGGCATGCAGAAGGCCATAAGTGCGGCCGGAGGGGTATTTCGGCCAATGCGGCGGCCCCATGCGCTGGACCCGGCCGCCCTCCTGATCGATCAGGATCGGCGCATCGGTCCGTCCGACCGCATCCCGCAAGGAGGCACAGAGCACCCTCACCTGCTCAGGGCTCTCCACGTTGCGGCGAAACAGGATGAAGCCCCAGGGATCCGCCTCCTTGAAGAAGGCAACCTCGTCGGGAGTGAGCTCGGTGCCGGAGCATCCAGCAATAAAGGCGCGGGTTTTCATACCCGCGCCTTAAGTCCCCTGCTCGGCAGGGTCAAGAATTCTGAGCCGCTACGCTCGGATCAGTTCTTGGCGACAAAGCACTGTCCACCCTGCCCCTGCAGCTTGGAGCAGAGGGAGGAAGCCTCCTCTTTGGACAGAGGTCCGACGCGCACGCGATAGATCGTGTTGCCGTTCACCTCGGCCTTGCGGATCATCGAGGGCATTCCCCCGAGATCGGGATATTTGCGCTGGAACGATGCGAAGGCGGTCTGAGCGCCGGCCTCGGAATTGGCGAGACCGAGTTGCACGGCGAAGCCGCCGGTCGGGGTCGTCTCTGCGGCCGCCGGGGCGACGGGCTGAACCGAAGCGACCTGCTGCGGAGCCGGCGTCGTGGCTGGCGTGGAAGCCGCCGGAGCGGGCTTCGGAGTCGGAGCAGGCGTGGACGGAGCCGCCACGGGGGTGCTCGCGGCCGGCCGGGGCTGGGCCGATGCAACCTGAATAGGAGCAGGGGTTGCAGGCTGAGCTTGGGGCGGCAGGGCCATTGCCGCAGGAGCCACGGGCTGAGCGGCCGACGGCTCGGCGCCAGCGACGGTGCCGTCTGGGCGGATCGTGACGGTGCGGACCTTCTTCGGCTCGCCGAGATTCAGGCTGGCGGTCTGATGCGGCTTGACCGCACCGCCGGGAATCGTGCCGCCGGTAGCGTCGGCAACGGCGTTGCCATTCATGCGCACGGCCTGCTGCACGTCGACCGGCTGCTCCTCGCGGTTCACGACCTTGGTCGCCGTGGTCGGGTTGGCGCGTTCGTAGATCTGCTTGTTCTGGTTCGGGATCTCGACCCCACCCGGATTCCGCGGCTGTACCTTGGTCGGCTCGTTGTTCGCTTTCACAAGAGGGGGCTCGCCGCCCGTGACAGCCGAAGAGCCGGACATCAGATAGGCTCCGCCACCGCCAAGCACGACGGCGCCGACGGCGGCGATCGCGATCATACCCTTGCGGGAGCGACCCTTCTTAACGGGTGCGTAGTCCTGGGACTGATCATAGTCCTGGTCGGCGTAGTTGGCCGCCTGATCGGCATAGTAATCCTGAGCATAGGCTTCATTGCCGTAGGCGTCGTGATCCTGATGAGCTTGCTGGTGCGCGTAGGCAGGCTCGGCGCCACGGACATTGCTCTGCGGGTAGCTGCCAAGATCGTAAGAAGGAGCCGCTTGGCCAGCCTGCGGGGCGCGGACCGGCGCCTCACGGGGGGCTTGCGGCATGGTGTCGCGGACAGCGAAAAGGTCGTCGATGGACGAGCCCTGCTGGCGCGGACGATTGGTGCCGTCATTGGCCAGAATGGCTTGAAATGGATCGTCTTGTCCCACGATCCGGGCCAATTCCGCGAGCGGATCACTCCGCCCGGCAGAGGCCGGCTGGGTCTGAGGGGTGCCCGCCTGGGCGAGTTGCCGCTCGATGTCGTTGAAGTCGATGGCAAAACGGGGCTTCACTGATTCGCTCATGCGCCGGATCTCCAGTTACGCGACAGGAGCACCCGCTGCTCCGCCGGCACGACGTGACAGAACCCGACGCGAGTGCTTCGTAAGCGATTGATTCGCCTCAAGAAACACTATCGCATTTCGTCGGGTGCCGTGACGCCCAGGATTGCGAGACCAGATGCGAGCACGCCCTTCAGGGCATGCACGAGAGCGAGTCTCGCTTGTGTTGAATCTTTATCAGTTAGATTAACAAAGCGTAATTGCGGCAAGTCTTTGCCCTTATTCCATAAACTATGGAAGGCGCTCGCCAGATCGTAAAGGTAAAACGCGACCCGGTGAGGCTCATGAGCTTCCGCCGCAGCCTCGATCATCCTGGGAAACTGAGCGATGCGATGGATAATATCCATTTCCGCTTCGTCATTCAGGATCGAAAGATCGGCTTTCTCAAGCTGCGTTGCCGAGAAGTCGGCACCCGGGAAGGCTTCCGCTGCCTGCCGGAACACCGAGGCCGAGCGGGCATGGGCGTACTGGACGTAGAAGACCGGGTTGTCCTTGGACTGCTCGACCACCTTCGCGAGGTCGAAATCGAGCGTCGCATCGTTCTTACGGAAGATCATCATGAAGCGGGCAGCATCCCGACCGACCTCGTCGACCACTTCGCGCAGGGTCACGAAGTCGCCCGAGCGCTTGGACATCTTCACCGGCTCGCCGCCGCGCAGGAGCTTCACAAGTTGGCAGAGCTTCACGTCGAGATCCGCCTTGCTGTCCGAAACAGCTTTCACGGCGGCCTGCATGCGCTTTACGTAGCCGCCATGGTCAGCGCCCCACACGTCGATCATGGAGGCAAAGCCACGCTCGAACTTGGAGCGGTGATAGGCGATGTCGGAGGCGAAATAGGTGTAGGACTCGTCCGATTTCAGCAGCGGACGATCCACCTCGTCACCGAAAGCAGTGGCGCGGAAGAGAAGCTGCTCCCGGTCCTCCCAATCCTCGTCCTTCTGGCCCTTGGGGGGTGGCAGGCGGCCCATATAGACGAGATCGCGACCGCGAAGCTCCGTGATGAGTTCTTTCACCTGATCGACCGGGCCAAGCTGCAGGGACCGTTCCGAGAAGAACACGTCGTGATGGATGTTGAGCGCCGCGAGATCGTCGCGGATCATGTCCATCATGGCGTTGATGGAAGCCTCGCGGACGAGCGGCAGCCACTCGGTTTCCGATTTGTCGAGCAGGGCCGGACCATATTCCTTCGCCAGACGCTCGCCGACGGGCTTCAAATAGTCGCCGGGATAGAGCCCTTCCGGGATCTCGCCGATGTCGTGGCCCAGGGCCTCCTTGTAGCGGAGATAGGCCGAGCGGGCGAGGACATCGACCTGCGCACCGGCATCGTTGATGTAGTATTCGCGGGTGACCTTGTAGCCGGCGAAATCGAGCAGCCCGGCGAGGGCATCGCCAAAGACCGCGCCGCGGCAATGGCCCACATGCATCGGCCCGGTCGGATTGGCCGAGACATACTCGACATTGATTGGCGAGCCCGCGCCCTGCCCGCTCCGACCGAAGCCGTTGGTATCGACGAGAGCCGCGCGCAGAACCTCGTGCAGGACCGAAGGCGCGAGCCGGATGTTGATGAAGCCGGGGCCGGCGATCTCGACCTTGGTGACCCGCGGATCATCCTGGAGATCGGCAACGAGAAGCTCGGCCAGAGCGCGCGGGTTCATGCGCGCTTCCTTGGCCAGCACCATGGCGGCGTTCGTGGCGAGGTCGCCGTGGGAGGGATCACGCGGCGGCTCGACCACAACGCGGCTGACATCCAGCCCCGATGGTATCTTGCCCGCCTCGGCCAACCGGCCAAGCGCATCCGCAACCCGCTTCTCAAACAGCCCGAAAATGTTCATGGTACTTTGTCTCTGAAGGGCCCTTGGCCCTGAATGCTATCGTGCGCCTAACGCAGGTCCGGCGTTACGTCAAACAGGCGCCGGTGTTCAAGGATCGCATATCGGTCCGTCATGCCGGCGATATAATCCGCCACGCGGCGGGCAAGCCTGGGCTCGTCGTCCTTCGGCAGATCGGTCTGCCATTCCTCAGGCATCAGCTCAGGCTTGGCCTTGAAGCGCCTGAACAGATCCCGCAGCACGTCGTCAGCCTGGGCGCGGACCCGCATCACGTCCGGGTGACGATACATGCGGGCGTACAGGAAGCGCTTGATGGAGGCATCGGCCTCCTTCATGGCCTGCGAGAAGCAGACCATGGTGTCGCCGGCCTGCCGGATATCCTCGGCCTTCTTCGGATCGAGGGCCGCAATCCTACGGTCCCCCTCGGCCACCACGTCCTCGACGAAGCGGGTGATGACGCGCCGGGTCAGCTCATGGATGCGCCGGGAGAGATCGAGATTCGGATAGCGCGCATCGATCTCCCGCAGAAGCCCCGCGAGGAATGGCACCTCGCGCAACTCCTCGATCCGGAACAGTCCAGCCCTGAGGCCGTCGTCGATGTCATGGGCATCGTAGGCGATATCGTCGGCAATCGCCGCCGCCTGCGCTTCCCCACCGGCATGGGTGGCGAGTTCCAGATCCTGCTGCGCATTGTATTCGAGGATCGCAAGCGGAACGCCTCTGGCGGTATAGCGCAGGGCCGGCTGCCCCTCGGCATCGAGGAGCGGACCGTTATGCTTGACCAGCCCCTCCAGCGTTTCCCAGGTGAGGTTGAGCCCGTCATATTCCGCATAGCGCCGCTCGAGCCGGGTTACGATCCGCAAGGCTTGGGCGTTATGGTCGAAGCCCCCGAACCCGGCCATACATTCATCGAGCGTGTCCTCGCCCGTATGGCCGAACGGCGTATGGCCGAGGTCGTGGGACAGAGCCAGGGCTTCAGCCAGATCTTCGTCCAGCCCGAGCGAACGGGCGAGCGCCCGGGCGATCTGGCTCACCTCGATGGTATGGGTCAGCCGGGTCCGGAAGTGATCGCCCTCGTGATAGACGAACACTTGCGTCTTGTGCTTGAGCCGGCGGAAGGCCGAGGAATGGATAATCCGGTCCCGGTCGCGCTGGAATTCGCTGCGGGTGGGCGAGACCGCCTCGGGAAAAAGCCGGCCGCGGCTCCCCCAGGGGTCGCAGGCATAAGGGGCTCGCCATCTCTCGCCAAAGGGCCGCACAATCATCCCCGGGTTGAAGCCTTGTCAGGGCGCACTTACCTTGCTCATAACAGCCTAAGCAAGACTAGAACGGTTTGCTCTCGCAAACCGTTCTAGTCATCCCTTAGAATCGCACTTTCCGGCGGCGAACCGGTATCCACTTCGCCTGAAAGTGCTATTACGTCCTCCTGAGGACTGGAAGTGCCCATGACCGGTATCACCCTGACTGACCGCGCCGCCCGCCGCATCAACGAGATCATGGCCGCCGAGCCGACAGGATCCCATTTGAGAATCAGCGTTAACGGAGGCGGCTGCTCGGGATTCCAGTATGCTTTCGACGTGGACCGGACCCGGCAGGACGACGATCTCATCATCGAAAAGGATGGGGCGACCGTGGTCGTGGACGAGGTCTCGGTCCAGTACATGGATGGCTCGGTCATCGATTTCGTCGACGACCTGATCGGCCAGTCTTTCAAGATCGAGAACCCTCACGCCACCGCCTCCTGCGGCTGCGGCACCTCGTTCTCGTTGTAAAACCGTTACGTAACGTCCTATTCTCCCACCAGCATTTCCATTCTGAATTGGCTGGCGTCAGATTCGCCAGCTTGGGGGATCCTATGGGACTTCGTTACCGCGCAGGTGTCTGCGCATTCGCCCTGATCGCAGGCGCCGCGGCCCTGTCCTTCGAACCTGCCGTGGTCCGGAACCTCGTCGTCGATAACGGCAGCCACCGTATCGTCGTGGGAGCGGTCAGGGTTCCACTCTGGAGTGCGGCTTTCGCGCAATCCGCCGACAGCGTCAGCCTGGACAATGTAAGCTTCACCTTCGGCTCCGCGACCTATGAGGCGAAGCGGATCGAGTTTTCTAGTGTCTCCTCGTCGCGGGCCGATATCGAAGCGCTATTTTCCTCGGCTTCGACGGAGCCGATGGAAGGCCGCCTGAAGCGCATCACCGTGAAAAAGATCACGATCCCTGAAGCACGGGTGAAGCAGACATTCGGCAAGCAAACGCAGACCACGACCTATCGGAACGCCACGTTCGACGATGTCGCCCAAGGCCGGATCGCGTCGGTTTCGATAGACACGAGCGCAACGGAAACGAGCGGCGCCAAAAGCAACCTGGTGATCAGCACTGGCCGCACAAACGTGGACGAGCTCGATCTGCCGGCTCTCGCGCGGCTCTACGAGACGAAAGCCGACAGCGCCTCAGCCCCTCTCACCAAAATTTACGGGGCTTTTGCTATCGAAAACATGGAGTTTGCGGATAGCGAGACCAGCACGACCTTCAAGATCGCACACCTCGGCGGTAAGGATTTTCAGGGTCGTCCGACCAAGGATTCCTGGACAGGCACCACGGGCCTCTTCGCCGAGATGGCCGAGCGCACGGATCTGTCCTCCGACGATCAGGCGCGCCTTCTTCCCGCCATCGCTGACCTCGTCGATGCGTTCCAGATCGGCCTGATGGAAGCATCCGGGATCGAGGTGGCCATCAAGGGCAAGGACGCTCCAGGTCTGGCCCGCATCAGCCGCATTGCCTATTCCGGCGGTACGGATACCCAATCCCCCGAGTTGCGCTGGGACGGCTTCGAGTTCTCGGACAAGGACAACCGCGTCAAACTCGATGGCTTGAGCCTCACCGGCTTCTCATTTCGCCAGACGTTCGATGGCTTGAGGACGCTTCAGGGCAAATCCCTCGATGACCTCGATCCGACCGCGATACGCAGCCTCATTCCGACACTCGGCACCCTACGCCTGTCGGGTCTGAACATCGATGGAATGACGAAGGAGGATGGCAAGACGACAAAGGTGCAGGCAGCCCTGAAAGGCTTCGAACTCACCGCAGACAAGCCGGTGAACGCCATTCCGACCAATATTCGGATTGGGCTGCAGAACTTGACGATGGCACTGCCCTCGAAGAGCACCGACGACGGGATCAAGGAGCTTGTCGCCCTCGGCTACAAGGACATCGACGTCTCCTTCCTCGCTGCTGCCACCTGGAATGAGGCAGCCAACGAGATCGCGCTCAGCGAAGTCTCCTTCCAGGGTCAGGAGATGGGTAATGTTGCCCTCACGGGCGTCATCGGCAATGTCGGCAAGGATGCGTTCAACGCCGACACCGCCCTTGCAACGGTCGCTCTGCTCGGTGCCAAGGCAAAGGCGCTCGATCTCACAGTCGAGAACAAGGGTCTGTTCGAGCGCTACATGGCGAAGGCCGCGAAGGAGCAGAAGACGACGCCGGAATCGCTGCGCCGGACTTATGCTGCGGCAGCGGCGTTCGTCGTGCCGGCGATGATCGGCAGCTCCGAACAGGCTCAGACCCTGGGCCAGGCGATCTCACGTTTCATCACCAAGCCTGGCAAGCTCACGGTAAGCGCGACGCCCAAGGACCCTTCGGGTCTCGGCATCGCGGAAGCGGCGTTGCTGCAGGATCCCAAGGCCATTCTCGACAAGCTGAATATCAGCGCGAAGGCGGAGTGACCTTATCCTTTCGCAAAACATCCCCTCACGTCATCATCCCCGGCCTTGTGCCGGTGATCCCGATTGAATGAGGCGCTACGCCCTTCGCATCGAGATGGCCGGGACGAGCCCGGCCATGACTTGGGAACGGGTGACTGGGTGAGAAGGCTGCCGTATTGTCGCCGCCTTTCAAATCAGCGTCGGCTGATCCTCTTCCGCGGCCTGTGCCTCCACGACCGCGATGGCCGTGATGTTGACGATGCCGCGCGCCGTCACCGATGGCGTGAGAATATGGGCGGGCTTTGCCGGGCCGATGAGGATCGGGCCGACGGGAAGCGAATCCGCCAGGACCTTGGTGAACTGGAACGCGATATTGGCCGCGTCCAGGTTCGGCATGATCAGTACGTTGGCCTCGCCCTTCAGACGCGAAGCAGGGTTCACCCGGTCGCGGATCATCTGCGACAGGGCCGCATCAGCCTGCATCTCGCCGTCCACTTCGAGGTCCGGCGCACGCTCGGTGATGCAAGCGAGGGCTTCCCGCATCTTGATGGAGGAGCGCGTGTCGGCCGCGCCGAAATCCGCATGCGAGAGCAGCGCGATCTTGGGCTCCATGCCGAAACGGCGTACGTGGCTCGCGCAGGCAATCGTCATGTCGGCGATTTCCTCGGCCGTCGGATCGACCTGCACATGGGTGTCAGCGAGGAAGTAGGCACCCTTCGACGTAATGACGAGCGACAGGGCCGCCATCTCGTGCACGCCGGGCGCAAGGCCGATGATATCCTTGATGTGCTTGACGCGGGACTGGAAACGGCCCTCCAAGCCGCAGATCAGCGCATCCGCATCCCCTCGCCTCACCGCGAGCGCGCCGATGACGGTGGAATTGGTACGTACCAGGGTCTTGGCCGCATCCGGCGTAATTCCTTTGCGGCCTGCCGCCTCCACGTAGGTGGCAACGTAATCGCGGTAGCGCGGATCGTCCTCCGGGTTGACCAGCTCGAAATGACGTCCGATCTCCATGGACAGGCCGAAGCGCTTCATGCGCGTTTCGACCACGTTCGGACGGCCGATCAGGATCGGCTTGGCGATGCCCTCTTCCACGATGACCTGCACGGCGCGCAGCACGCGCTCGTCCTCGCCCTCGGCATAGATCACCCGCTTCGGATCGGCCTTCGCCTGCGAGAACAATGGCTTCATGATGAAGCCAGAGCGGAACACGAAGCGGCCCAGCGATTCCGCGTAAGCCTCCAGATCCTCCAGCGGCCGCGTCGCGACGCCGGAATCCATCGCGGCCTTCGCCACGGCCGGAGCAATGCGCAGGATGAGGCGCGGATCGAACGGGCTCGGGATCAGGGACTTGCGGCCGAAGGGATGAGCCTCGCCGCCATAGGCGCGCGCCACCACCTCGGACGGGGCTTCGCGGGCAAGGCCGGCAATCGCCTTCACGGCCGCTGCCTTCATCTCCTCGTTGATGGTGGTTGCGCCGACATCGAGCGCGCCGCGGAAAATGTAGGGGAAGCACAGGACGTTGTTGACCTGGTTCGGATAATCCGAACGGCCGGTGCAGATCATCGCGTCGGGACGTGCGGCCTCTGCCTCCTCCGGCATGATCTCCGGGTAGGGATTGGCGAGCGCCATGATCAGCGGTCGCGGCGCCATCTGGGCGAGCAGTTCAGGCTTGAGGACACCGCCGGCCGAAAGGCCGAGAAAGACGTCCGCATTGGGGATGACGTCGGCAAGCGTGCGCGCATCGGTGTCCTGCGCATAGACCGACTTCCAGCGGTCCATGAGTTCGTTGCGGCCTTCATGGACCACGCCCTTGATATCCGTGACCCAGATGTTCTCGCGTTTGGCGCCGAGCGACACGAGGAGGTTGAGGCAGGCGAGCGCTGCGGCACCGGCGCCGGAGGTGACGATCTTCACATCCTCGATACGCTTGCCGGCAAGCTCCAGGGCGTTCATGACCGCAGCACCGACGATGATCGCAGTGCCGTGCTGATCGTCGTGGAAGACCGGAATGCCCATGCGGGCCTTCAACTGCTCTTCGACCTCAAAACATTCCGGCGCCTTGATGTCCTCAAGATTGATGCCACCGAAAGTCGGTTCGAGGGCTGCAATCACCTCGACCAGCTTGTCCACATTGTTCTCGGCCACCTCGATGTCGAACACATCGATGCCGGAGAACTTCTTGAACAGAACCGCCTTGCCCTCCATCACGGGCTTGGAGGCGAGCGGGCCGATATCGCCGAGACCCAGCACCGCCGTGCCGTTGGAGATTACGGCCACCAGGTTCTGGCGGGAGGTGAGATTGGCGGCCTCGGCCGGGTCGGCGGCAATCGCCTCGCAGGGGGCGGCAACGCCCGGGGAATAGGCCAGTGCCAGGTCGCGCTGGTTGCCGAGAGGCTTGGTCGGCTGGATCTCGAGCTTTCCGGGGCGTGGGTGCTGATGGTAGAACATCGCTCCCGATTTCAGATCCTGCGAGATGTTGTCTCCCATCCCCGACGCTCCTTGCACTGACCAAACCGCTTCGGAGGCCCTTGTGCGCGCGCTGCCCCCCTTCCGTCAATGTTCTTCTCTGGTCCAGAGGGCCGGACGATGAAGCTGCGACATCGTTTGAAGAACTGGCGCAACCCGCACAACCAAGCCCGCGTACATCTTGCCCGCATGGCCGAGCGCTATGGCTACGAGATCGGCGAGTTCACCTATGGCAAGCCGAAGGTGCGTTTCCCTGAATCGGGGAAAAAGCTCACTATCGGCCGCTACGGCTCCATCGCCGACAAAGTGGAAATCCTGCTCGGCGGCAATCACCGTACCGATTGGGGCACGACCTATCCGTTTTCCGCCTTTCGGGAACTCTGGCCTGGGGCGCCCAAGAGCGAGGATTACCACACCTCCCGTGGCGATGTGACCATCGGCCACGACGTCTGGCTCGGCTCCGGCGCCATTATCATGTCAGGTGTGACCATAGGGCATGGCGCCGTCATCGCGGCCCATGCCATCGTGACCAAGGACGTGCCGCCCTATGCCATCGTCGGCGGCAACCCGGCCAGGGTCATCCGCTACCGGTTCGACGAGGAGACCATCGCGGCGCTCCTCGATGCACAATGGTGGGACCTGCCGCGGGAAAAGATCGCGACCCTTATCCCGCTCCTGCAGAGCGACCGGATCCGAGAGTTGATTGCCGCTGTCAAGGTACTGCGGGCTCAATCGTCTTGAGCACGCGGCGCCCGAGAGTCCTGGCCTTCAGACCAAGCGCCGGCTTCTCGATCAGGTACCAAGAGAGCGCCGCAACCAGCAGCGTGATCGCAAGCGACGGCATCAGCAGCACGCTGGCGGCAGCTTTCGGCCAGAGTACATGCAGGCTCTGCTGAATCGGCCAGCCATAGAGATAGGTGCCGTAGGACAGATCAGCCTTGGGTTCATAGGCAAAGCGCGTGACCAGAGGCGACAGGGCGAGCCACAGGATGCCATAGGCGGAGCCGACGAAGAGCATGGTCTTGTAAAGGAACGTTCCGCTGCTCAGCCACGTGGCAAGAAACAGCATTAGGACGAGCAACCCCGAGAGACGGGCGTGATCGCGCCAGATATAGAGCGCACCGCCGAAGGCGAAGATCAATGGCAGCCGTAGAGCCGTTTCCATGCTCTTCGGCGCATCGGGCCGCAACAGATCGAGCCCGGCCAAACCCACCGCCAACCCGGCGACGAGTGCGAGCGCTGCGATGCGGGAGCGCAGCAGCCCGACGAGGCCGAACACGAAGATGCCTACGTAACAGATGCCCTCGTATTTGAGGGTCCAGACTGTCCCCATCGGGAACGTAAACGGATTGTCGGCGAACACGCCCGGCAGCGCGATGCTGCTCTTGAAACTCGTGAGTGTGGCCGTGATGAAGCGGCGCAGGCCCGGGCTCTGCAGGTACTCGCCAAGAGGCAGTGTCGTCATCGCCGCACCGAGGAGGAGCGATACCGCGAGCACCGCTACGATCAGCCCCGGGGCGATGCGCAAGGTCCGGGCGATGGCATAATCACGCCAGCCGCGCCGGTCGAAGCTCATGGTGACGAGAAAGCCGGAGATGGCAAAAAAGCCGTTCACGACATGCTCGCCCAAAGTGAAGCCCGTGGAAACGGTCAGGGGCTCATCAGTGAGGATGCCGGTGGTGACGCTGAAGGCGTGAGAGATCACAACGGCGATCGCGAGTCCCAGACGGAGACTGGCGAAATTATTGTGAGGCTGCTTCAAAGCATCATCAACGGATATGCCTCTCAAGGAAGGCAGATAAGCCATTGCGCGGGTCCACCTTCGCTTCTAGGTCCGGGTTCTCGTACTGGACGCGAAGGCATTAACGCTGAAATATTATGTAATATCAACACCAGATTGCGCGCCTCGCTGAGCAGAAGCGACCTGAGCGGTGCGTATCAAAACGCCTTCCGCCCCATCATCGCAGCCCATGCCCCCGTTGCCGAGCCGCCGTAGCGCTCGATCAGCTTGCGCTGAAACGTCAGACCAGAGCCAACAGCCTTCAACGCATTGATCGCGAACATGCCTGGCGCCGGGTTCGGCAGGCCGTATTTGCGGCTCACATAGGCGCGCGACCAGGCCTGGTGCCAGCGGGAGGCGAAGATGCGGCCGGGCTTCTCGCCGCTCGACTGGCCGCGTCCGTGGCGCACCAATGCCTGCGGCACATAGACCAAAGCGGCACCCGAATCCGCAACGCGGCGGCAGAGATCGTCGTCTTCATAGAACAGAAAGATGTTCTCATCGAAGCCGCCGAGTTTCAGGAAAACATCGCGGCGCATGAGAAAGCAGGCGCCGGAGAAAAACGGCGCGCAGGCTTCGCCCTCGGGGAGAACGAGCTTGCCATTCGGATTGGTGAGCGAGGTCGCGAGCAGCGAGCGCGGTTGGAAGAACACGCGCCCGCTCGGCTCGACGATCTGCGGCGCGAACAGCGCCGCATCCGAATAGCGCCGCGCCGCGTCGACAAGTGCCGCGACCGCGCCTTTATCGACGATGCAGTCTGGATTGACGACGAGGATGAACTCGGTGTCGGCCGCCCGCGCCCCGATATTGTTGGCGCGGCCATAGCCCTCGTTGCGGGCGTTGCGGATCACCCTCGCACCCTGCCCTTCGGCAATGGCGGCCGTGCCATCCGTCGAGGCGTTGTCGACCACGAGGGCCGGGACGCCATCCGCCTGCAATGCGCCGAGACACTCCGGCAGCGCATGAGCACTGTCGAAGGTCACGACGATGGCTGTGACGTCAGCGCGGCTCATTTCTCCGGCAGGTTCGTCCGGATGTGCAGCTCGCGCAACTGCTTCGGCGTCGCCTCGGAGGGTGCGCCGAGCAGCAGGTCTTCCGCCTTCTGGTTCATCGGGAAGAGCGTGATCTCGCGCAGGTTATGCGCGCCGCAGAGCAGCATCACGATGCGATCGACGCCGGCCGCCATGCCGCCGTGGGGCGGTGCGCCGTACTGGAACGCGCGATACATGCCGCCGAACCGCTCCATGACCTCCTTCTCGCCGTAGCCGGCGATCTCGAAGGCCTTCACCATCCGGTCGGGGCGGTGATTGCGGATCGAGCCCGAAGCGATCTCATAGCCGTTGCAGGTCAAGTCGTACTGGAAGGCCGTGATCTTGAGGATCGTGTCCTTGCCCATCGGGTCGAGCGCCATGAAGGCGTCGTGGTCGAAGTTCGCCATGGAGAACGGGTTGTGCGAGAAATCGATCTTCTTCTCGTCCTCGTTCCACTCATATTGCGGGAAGTCAACGATCCAGCAGAACTCGAAGCGATCCTTGTCGATGAGGCCGAGTTCGTCGCCGATGCGGGTGCGCGCCTTGCCGGCAAGCGAAGCGGCCTTATCCTCGGCGCCAGCCGAGAAGAACACCGCATCACCCACCTTGATCCCGACCTTCTCACGGATGACGGCCTGAGCGGCTTCGGGAATGAACTTGGCAATCGGCCCTTTGCCGATGATCTGACCGCCCTCCTCCTCGAAGACGATATAGCCGAGGCCGGGCGCGCCTTCCGTGCGGGCCCAGTCGTTGAGCTTGTCGAAGAACGAGCGCGGCTGCGAGGCGGCACCCGTCGCCGGAATGGCGCGCACGACGCCGCCGGACTTGATCACGTTCTTGAACGCGTTGAAGGTCACGTCCTCGCGGGTGAACACCTCCGACACGTCGGCGATGACGAGCGGGTTGCGCAGGTCCGGCTTGTCGGAGCCGTATTTCAGCATGGACTCGAAATACGGGATGCGCGGGAACATTTCGGTGACCGGCTTGCCGTCCGCGAAGTCCTTGAAGGTGTCGCGGATCACCGGCTCCATGGTCTGGAAGATGTCTTCCTGGGTGACGAAGCTCATCTCAACGTCAAGCTGGTAGAACTCGCCCGGCAGACGGTCGGCGCGTGGGTCCTCGTCGCGGAAGCAGGGAGCCATCTGGAAGTACCGGTCGAAGCCGGAGATCATGATCAGCTGCTTGAACTGCTGCGGCGCCTGCGGCAGCGCATAGAACTTGCCGGGATGAATGCGGGACGGCACCAGGAAGTCGCGCGCGCCCTCCGGCGAGGAGGCCGTCAGGATCGGCGTCGTGAACTCGAAGAAGCCGCTGTTCTGCATGCGCGCGCGCAACGAGTTGATGATCGCGCCACGCTTCATGATGTTGTTGTGCAGCTTCTCGCGGCGCAGGTCCAGGTACCGGTAAGTGAGACGGGTCTCCTCCGGATAATCCTGGTCGCCGAAGACCGGCATCGGCAGCTCGGCCGCAGGACCTAAGACCTCGATATCGGTGATGTAGACCTCGACCAGGCCAGTCGGCAGCTCCGGGTTCTCGGTGCCGGCCGGGCGCTTGCGCACCTTGCCGTCGACTCGGATCACCCATTCCGAACGGGCCGCCTCGGCCTGCCTGAAGGCAGGGGAATCCGGATCGATCACGCACTGCGTCATGCCGTAATGGTCGCGCAGGTCGATGAACAGCACGCCGCCATGGTCGCGGATGCGGTGGCACCAGCCGGAAAGCCGGGCGACCTGGCCGACATCGGATTCGCGGAGCGCGCCGCAGGTGTGGGAACGGTAACGGTGCATGGAGGCGGACATGGAAAAGCCTGCTGGTTCGATTTACGCGCAACATCCATGGGAGGCGGGGGAAGTCAAGGCGGAAGGACGAAATGAGGCCATGCAGGGGCGATTTCCATAGCTGGCGGGGCTGCATCCCTCGCCATACAGGACGCCGTAGGCTATCCGGGATCGCGTGCAGGACAAAGCACCTGAACCTCACCGCTGTCATCTCCGCGCAGGCCGGGATCCATGATCGCTCGTGATGCCGAACTGGTTGAAGGTTGTGGTAATGGATCCCGGGCTCCGCTGCGCGGCCCCGGGATGACAGTGCATACTCGTCTTGCGGTCCCGGATCTTCGCTGCGCTTCGTCCGGGATGACGTTTCTCGATGAGGGCTCTCCTGGCGTCATCCCCGTCCCCGGACTTGATCCGGGGATCAGTCCCGGGGATCCACGCCTTTGGAACCGCAACGCTGCAAAGACGTGGATGGCCGGATCACGTCCGGCCATGACGGGCGCGGGTGACGATGGGCCTGTCAAAGAGCCAGCGCTTTCGGGCCCGCAGTCTGCGCTGCGAGCCTGAGGGTTGATCGAGGGTGGCGCGACGGGCAGCCCGGCTCGATGTCTGATGGTGAAGGGAAGAGCCGAACTGCCTCTTCGCGCACGGCTTGTTGAGGCGGACAGGCGAGGCCGGCTCAGTCAACCGCCGCAGGCGGTGACCGTCTGCGCGACGGCGGCCTGCGACCGATCCCGACGACCAACCCAGCATCCTGGGCCTCCCGTCGAAGCTGATTGCGAGTCAGCCTCACGGGACCGTGCCTGCTCCCACACTGCGACGCCTCGCGAGCGCGCCCCTCGCCAGGAGCAGATCTAGGCAATGATATAGCCAAGATTGGGAATGATGTCAAGAACAAATAGAGAACACATGGTCGTCTTGTCCATCAGCTTGGTCGTCATTCCCGGCCTTGTCCCGGTGCCCCGATGTGAAAGGCGCGGCGGTTTTCGGATCAGGACGGCAGAGAGCGACTCAATGGATCGTCAAGCCGACAACAGGACCAGCGAAATTGGCCAGACTGACGAACAGCATAAAGGTTGTCAGGGTCACACTAAGGTAAAGAGAGATGATAAAAAGGGTCTGCATGGCATTACCCGTCATGGATTTGACGGGAATTCTGTCCTTTTAACGGGAGCCGAACAATCGTCGCGCCGGGAGTACCCCTTTCTCGTGTGCGCCCGGACACATTCACCGATCGCCTCCCTCATCGTTCTGCCGGGCAACTCTGACCTCTCAGCAGCTTCTCCGTTATGGATCGGCCGCGAAAGATTCCGGCCTGTTAACCATCGAAGGAGCCTGAGGCATAGCTCTAGCAAAGGTTAGCGCCAGCTGGCGCGTCCCTCTCTAGAAGAGTTACAGGAGAGGGCCTTATGAAGCTGCCGACTGAGGAATTCACCGAATACGTCTTCCGGTTCGTTGTGATCGCAAGTGGGATTCTCACCACGATACTTCTGATTGCAGCGGTGATCCGATTATTGGACACGGATGTCGCTGGCCTGTCTCAATAGCCCTAGGTTTTCAGCGAGCCTCTCTTCCAGGATGCAGTGTGGTTGACTTCTTGATGGCGCCACGGCATGGCGGCGGGCCTCGCTCCTCAGGAGAGCCTCCGGATATTCCAGCAGAGGTGATGTGGGGGGCATCCACCACACCCAGTTTTCCTAGATTTTTCGCTGATTTTTCTACCTTCAGCAGCCTCAAATTCCTTGTAGAACAAAGAGTGAATACCCATATTCTGCCTATGGTTAGCACCCTTGCAACATCCCTGTTGAGGCCGGTCCAGAACGCCCCCATTGAGGAGCGGATCGAGGGCAATTGGCACGTCTATCCGCTGGAGGGCGCGCTGGAGCTTGACTATATCGACCAGGCCGGCCATGCGAGCCGGCGCTGGGTACTGGCGCGCGAGCTGAAGGTGGGGCCCGGCAAGATGCTGCTCGGCGGGATCGATATCCTGTCCGAAGACGGCTATCGCGGCTTCCGGGTCGACCGGATCCAGCGTCTGGAAGATGCGGAAACCGGGCTGGTGGTCGAGCATAACATCCTCGACTGGCTCATGAAGCGCGCCGAGCGGCAGGCCAAGGTGCGGAAGAAGCACCTTGCGCGCGTCCCGGCCGGCCTCTGACGGCTGTCAGTCTAACATCTACTGCGACCGCAAAGCGTCAACCTCCCCGCACCCTTTCCCTTGTGCAGCCTCGCCCTTTCTGCAACATAGTCACATAACTCGTTGCGTTGAGGGGTCGGGGTGGCTCAGCAATCCTTGTTTCGGCCACAGGCCGTGGCGGCAGCCTCGGGCGAGCACTCGTCCGTGTCGCTGCCGGTTGCTCCCCTCTCCTGGCGTCTCCTCGGCGGCTTCGTCGTCGCCTGCGTGGCCGTCGTCGCCCTTTTCCTCGGCACGGCCGAATATGCCCGCAAGGAGACAGCCAGCGGGGCCCTCGTCACTGCGGGCGGAGCGGTGCGTGTCGCCGCCATGCGCGGCGGCGTGGTGGCCGAGCTGATGGTGAAAGAAGGCGACCAGGTGGCGGCGGGCCAGTCGCCATTCACGGTCGCGTCGCGCCAGGGACTCGAGGCCGGCGGCACCCTGGACGGTGCGGTTCTCGCGTCCCTAGAAACACAGGTCGACGTTCTGAAGGAGCAAATTGCAGCGGATCCCGCCCGTACGGCCAACGAGATCCGCCGTCTCGACGCAGCGATTGCTGCCGCGACGGCAGAGCGGGATGCGCTCATCGTCCAGCGCCAGCTCATGATCGAGCGCGTGCAGGTGACCGAGGAGCGGCGCAATACCATCGCGCGTCTCGCCGAACAGGGCCACGCCACCCGCGCCGCCCTGCAGGAGCAGGACGAGACGCTGCTCGCCCGCCGCCAGTCATTGGCCGAAATCGACCGCGACTTGGCTGAAGCCGAGAAGGAGCTGGGCCAGACCCAGCTCCAGCGCGAGCAGCTGCCGGTGCAGCAGGCCGAACGGCTGGCGCAGCTTCGCCTCAACCTCGCCGACCGGGAGCGCCAGCGGGCGGAAGCTGAAGGACAGCGAGCGCAGGTCATCACCGCCCCCATCGGTGGGCGGGCCACGGCACTGCAGGTTGCGCCGGGCCAGATCGTCGATTCCGCCAAGCCGCTCATGACTCTCCTCCCCGACGGTGCGAGCCTGCTTGCGGAACTCTTCGTGCCGAGCCGCGCCATCGGCTTCGTCGAGCCGGGACAGCGGGTGCGGCTGATGGTCGATGCCTTTCCCTATCAGCGCTTCGGCACGCAGAGCGGCCACGTGGAGACCGTCTCGCAGGCCGTGCTTTCGCCCAGCGACGTCATCGGCCGGGTCGCGCTCACCGAGCCGGCCTATCGCGTCACCGTGCGCCTCGACCGGCAGGACATCGACGCCTTCGGCCGGCACGTCGCTCTTCAGCCCGACATGACTCTCAAGGCCGATATCGTGCTGGAGGGCCGCTCCCTCGTCGCCTGGCTGTTCGAGCCGCTGATCAGCGTCAGGGGGCGGATGTGAAGCTGTTCGCCCATCTCGATTATTTCGGCTCCCCTCGCCTGCCCGCCATCATGCAGTCGGAAGCGGCGGAATGCGGTCTCGCCTGCCTTGCCATGGTCGCGACCTATCACGGGCGCGAAGTAGACCTTACGGCCCTGCGCCGCCTGTTCTCGATCTCGCTCAAAGGCGTGACCCTCAAGGATGTGCTCGTCATGGGCCAGCGCCTCGGCATGACCGGGCGCGGTTTGCGGCTTGAGCCCGAGCAGCTCAATCAGATCAAACTGCCCTGCATCCTGCACTGGGACATGAACCATTTCGTGGTGCTGAAAGAGGTTGGCGCCTGGAAGGTGACGATCCACGATCCGGCTGTCGGCCTGCGCACGCTGACCCTCGACGAGGTCGGGCACCATTTCACCGGCATCGCCCTGGAATTGACGCCGACGAGCACCTTCGAGCGCAGGAAGGAAACCTCGCGCTTGAGCCTCACCTCCCTCTGGGGCCGGATGCGCGGCATCAAGCGGGCGCTCGCCCAGGCGCTCGTTCTTTCCGCCGTGCTGCAGCTCGCCGTGCTCGCGGACCCCTTCTACATGCAGCTAGCCGTCGACGAAGCGGTGATGAAGAACGACCAGGGCCTGCTCACCGCGCTCGCTCTCGGCTTCGGGCTGTTCACCCTCATCCATATCGGCGCCGATTGGCTGCGCTCGCACGTGCTGCTGTTCTTGAGTGGCGCGCTCAATTTCCAGATGGGTGCGAATCTCTTCCATCATCTCGTGCGGCTTCCCTTGAGCTGGTTCGAGAAGCGCCATATCGGCGATCTCGTCTCCCGTTTCCGCTCGGCCGAGCCGATCCAGCGGCTCATTTCCGAAGGCTTGGTCGCTGCTCTAGTCGACGGGGCGATGGCGACGCTCACTCTCGTGATGATCCTGATCTACAGCCCGAAGCTTTCTGGCATCGTCTTTGCGGCGCTCGCGCTCTATGCGCTCCTGCGCTTTGCCCTCTATCGTTCCTTGCGTCAGCGACAGGAGGAGATAATCGAGGCTGCCGCCAAGGAGCAGACCACCTTCATCGAGACGGCGCGGGCGATCCAGAGCATCAAGATCTTCGGGCGTGAATCGGATCGGGAAGCCGTGTGGCAGAACCGCTATGCGGAATCAATCAGCCGCTCCATCCGCCAGGGCCGCTTCACCATCGGCTTCAAGACGGCGAACGACCTGATCTACGGTATCGAGAACGTGCTCGTGATCTATATCGGCGCGCGCGCCATCATGGGAAACGAACTCACCATCGGCATGCTCTACGCCTTCATGGCCTACAAGCAGCAATTCCTCGACAAGGCCACCAACCTGATTGAGACCGGCATCCAGTATCGCATGCTCGATCTCCATCTTGATCGGCTCTCCGACATCGCGCTCGCCGAGCGCGAGCAGGACCGGCATGGAGAAAGCCTCGTGACGCGGCCCGTCGCCGGCGCAATGGAGCTCAGGGGCGTGAGCTTCCGCTATGCCGATACGGAACCGGAGGTTCTGTCCGGCGCGGATCTGAAGGTCGAAGCAGGCGAGTTCGTCGCGATCACCGGCTCCTCGGGCGGCGGCAAGACTACGCTGCTGAAGATCATGCTCGGCCTCTTCAAGCCGGAGACCGGCATCGTTTTGATCGACGGCATTCCCCTGGATCATTTCGGCCGCCAGTCCTTCCGCTCGCAGATCGGCGTGGTGATGCAGGACGACCAGCTTCTGTCGGGCTCCATCGCGGAGAACATCTGCTTCTTCGATGTGCTTCTCGATCTCGACTGGATGCGCGAATGCGCGAAGGTGGCCGGGATCGACGACGAGATCATGGCCATGCCCATGAACTACAACACCCTCATCGGCGACATGGGCACCACGCTCTCGGGCGGCCAGCGGCAGCGAGTGCTGCTCACGCGCGCACTCTATCGCAAACCGCGCATGCTCTTCATGGACGAGGGCACCTCGAATCTCGATCTCGACAAGGAGCGCGAGGTCAACCGGGCGCTGGCGGAACTCAAGATCACCCGCATCGTCATCGCCCACCGCCCGGAGACGATCCGCGCCGCGGACCGGATTGTAGTCCTGCGCGAAGGCCGGGTCTCCCCGCCCATGGACGGCGATGCCCTCGCCTTCGCCGAGGCCGCCCGGCAGGGCCTTAACCGGACCTGACATGAAAAAGGGCGCGGTCCCTTAGAAACCGCGCCCCCGTGCCTGGCAATCCGGCGCTTACGCGCCCGAAACCATCAACGGCATTGATAGATGATAATCCGGCGACCGCCCGCGACGCCGGCGAGTTCCTTCTCGCTCAGCTCGACGACGGCCTTGACAGCCTTCTTATCGGTCCTGGTCTGCGTCTTCTTCATGAAGACCTCCCCCACCTTTGAGGTGTTGTTAGGCACCAAACTCTGGCTCAGCGGCCAGTGATACAAAATAACAAAGCTCCGGCTACGTAAGTCAATCGCAACGTTTTACCTTATCTTAGGGCCGTTGGCGGATATCCTGACGGCGGACTCGCAGCGCCAATCCTGATGGGTTATGAACGCTCCATGGACCTGATCACCTCCACCGACGCCCTGGCCGCTGCCTGCAACCGCCTCCGCCAGCATCCGTTCGTGACCGTCGATACGGAATTCCTGCGTGAGACGACCTATTACCCCAAGCTCTGCCTGATTCAGGTGGCGGGGTCCGACCCTGCGGAAGCCCATCTGATCGACCCGCTCGCCGAAGGCATCGACCTTGAGCCCTTTATGGCGCTGATGGCCGACAGGAATGTGGTGAAGGTCTTCCATTCCGCCCGCCAGGACCTGGAGATCGTCTGGAATCTCGGCGGCATCGTGCCGGCCCCCCTGTTCGACACCCAGGTCGCCGCCATGGTCTGCGGCTATGGGGACTCGGTCTCCTACGAGCAGCTCACCAACGACCTCGCCAAGGCCAAGATCGACAAATCCTCCCGCTTCACCGACTGGTCGCGCCGTCCCCTCACGGACGCGCAGCTCACCTATGCCCTCTCCGACGTCACCCATCTGGTGAAGGTCTATGAGGCGCTGATGGCCCAGCTCGAGACAAACGGCCGCCTCGAATGGCTCACCGAGGAGATGGCGATCCTCACCTCGCCCGAGACCTACCAGGCCGACCCCGACAATGCCTGGCGCCGCTTGGCCGGTCGCCTGCGCAAGCCGCGCGAGATCGCCGTGCTGATGGAGGTCGCCGCCTGGCGCGAGCGCGAGGCGCAGGCCCGCGACGTGCCTCGCGGACGCATCCTCAAGGACGATGCGGTGATCGACATCGCAACCTCCGCTCCCCGCAGCGTGGAAGCCCTCGGGCGCCTGCGCACGATCCCCAACGGCTTCGAGCGCTCCCGCACCGGTGGCGAGATCCTGGAGGCGGTGGAGCGCGCGCTCGCCCGCAATCCCGCGACGATCCCCGTGCCCGAGCGCAGCCGTGGCCGCGCCAATACCGGCTCCGTCGTCGACCTGCTGAAGGTTCTGCTCAAGGCCGTGGCCGAGCAGGAGGGCGTGGCGCCGAAGATCATCGCCACCGTCGAAGAGCTGGAAGCCATCGCCGAGAGCGACAACGCCGATGTCCCCTCCCTGCACGGCTGGCGGCGCAAGCTGTTCGGGGAAAAGGCCCTGGCGCTGAAGAATGGCCAGCTCGGCCTGGTGCTGGAACGCGGGCGCGTGAGGCTCAGGGCGATTGCTCAGGCTTGATCGGTCAAGTAAGCCCTTTCAGCCGCAGCAATCCTAATGTTGCTACGGTCGCGGCGTCCTTGACGACACCTTCCGTGATCATCGCCAGCACCTCGTCGATTGGGAAGGCGCGGCTTATCATGTCCTGCTCAGTTGGCTCGCGGCGAGCCTCGCCCTGCCGGAGGCCTTGCGCGAGGTAGATGTGAAAACCCTGGTTCGAATAGCCGTAGCATTCGAACAGATGGCCCACATGCCGCATGGTCTCAGCGGTCAGTCCGGTCTCCTCGCGCAATTCTGCACGGGCGAGTTCCAGGGGATCGATGCCCGGTGCGTCCTCCCAGGAGCCCTGCGGCAATTCCCAATAGCGGCCCTGCACAGGATAGCGGTACTGCTCCACCAGGTGGATCATACCGTTCTCGACGGGAGCGATGATGGCAAAGTCTGTCTTCTCGACGACACCGTAGATGCCCGGCGAGCCATCCTGACGGATAATCGCGTCCTCGCGCACGCGCATCCAGTGGTTCTCGTAGACGATGCGCGTCGCAGTGGTTCTGATTTCCGGCGCCACGGGTCCCCCCAATCGTCAGATGGCCGGGCGGAACCCGGCCAGCGCTTATACATCGATCAGGATGATGCACGGACCTCTTATCGCCCAAAGATACCCTTGAAGACCTGGGCCAGTTTATTGTGTTTCTTCTTGCGATCCACATCCGCCTGGCTCTTCACCCAGGCGATCTGGACGACGCGGCGTTCGCCGGCGAAAGGCAGATGGCCGTGCCAGGAATTGTCGGCGCGCAGGAAGGCGAACATGGTGCCCGTGGTGGGCGGCACTTCGAGCTTGTAGCGGTCGTAGTTCTTCTCGTCGTAGAGAACGCGCAAGCGGCCACCCTCGCCCTGCTGCCATTCTTCGTTCATGTAGACCAGCATGGTCATGACCTTGGACGGCCCATCCGTGTGGATGGCGCCGTATTTGGGCTGCGACTTCTTCATGATGGTGGTCAGGCGCGGATATCGGTGTAGGTCCTGGCCAAACTTTTTGGACAGTTCTTCGGTCAGCTCCGGACCTTCGAGCTCTTCGATGAGCCGCTTGAAGCTTCCGTGGAGGTTAACCTCGTCTACGGTGAGGTAGCCGGGCTTGTTAATGTCGGGAAAGTCTCGCCGTAGTTCGTCGATCCGGTCCTGCTTCAGGAGATGTGACGCGAGAATGTAGTCATACGGTTCGCTGGAGCGCTCCGCATTGCGAACCGCTGTGAGATCGATCAATTCCATTGGCGTTTCCCCGCTTAGTCGCGCTTTATTGCAGCCCGCAGGGTAACGCAGCGTAATCTTCTGTAAACGCTTATCTGAAAAGGCTTTTTTTGCTGGGATTATCGTCCGAAGCTGAGACCGGCTCACACGATCTCGACGACCGGATCCATGTTGAGGAGCTTGCCCAGGGCGCGCATGCGGCCCATCAGGCGCTCGTTGGCG
Source organism: Microvirga sp. GN3 (assembly GCF_055792825.1). NCBI lineage: Bacteria > Pseudomonadati > Pseudomonadota > Alphaproteobacteria > Hyphomicrobiales > Methylobacteriaceae > Microvirga > Microvirga sp. GN3. The sequence goes on along the minus strand of NZ_JBVVAK010000039.1, from coordinate 13,495 downwards.
AGCGGTCCCATATGGGAGGGCAATCGCAGCACGACCTGACTGCCGCGGGCCATGAGAGGAGCCTGCGCCAGGACGCCTTCCATGGCGACCGAAACCGGATAGGCGATGCGCATCAACGCGGCGAGCAGGCGAGCGCGCTCGATGAGCCTCGGACCGGCCAGGGTCTTGATGCGCGAACTCACCTTGTCCGGCGAGAGGCCCTCGTGCCGGAAGAAGATCGACAGAGCCAGATAGGCACGGCCCGGATGATCGAGCCCGGCAAAGGCGCCGTAGGCGATCAGGTTGAGACTCTGTTCACCCCGGTAGTCGGGATGCGCGCGCCAGCCGATATCCGCCAGAAGGCAGGCGGCACGGCGCAGGCGGGTGTCGTACTCCGTTTCCGGCAAGCCTAGGCTATCGATGAAGGCTTGCGTCCACTGGCACAGTTCGACCCCGTGGCGGGGCGAGCGGGAGCGCAGGAGGTTGAGATCGTTGGCGGCCGCGAGCAGCGGATCCTGCTCTCGTGTCTCCGGATCGAGCCTGTCGTACAGAATACCCTCACGCACACCGAAGGCGGAAATCGCGACCTCTTTCGGCTCGCCGAGTCGGATGATCTCCTCCAGCACGATGGCACCATAGGCGAGCAGCGGACGGCGGGCCTCGGACACGCTCTCGATGTCCTTCAGGGTCTTGGAATCGGCCTCCTCCACGAGATGCAGGAAGTCGAGCCCGTCATCCGGGTCGATCATATAGCCGTGCATGACATGGAGCGGATAGTCCCGTGCCGCCTGGTGCAGCCGCGCCAGCGCACGCCATGTGCCGCCGACCGCATAGAAGGTACGGCCATGCAGGTTTTCGAGATATTCCGGCGCGCGTTCGAGCGCTTCGCGGACGATGCGCTGGGCCTTTCGCAACGAGCCGCCGCTGACGTCCTGCAGGGCGAGACCGCCGAGTGGCATGGTGATCCCCTGCCCCACCTGCGAGCCCTGCACGTCGACCAGCTCCAGGCTGCCGCCGCCCATGTCACCGACCATGCCGTCCGGCTCATGGAAACCGGCGACGACGCCGAGCGCCGAGGCCCTCGCCTCTTCGGCTCCCGAAAGCAGGCTGATCGGCTGGCCGCAGGCCTCGGCCGCTGCTTGCAGAAACGCGGGACCGTTGGAGGCATCGCGCGCCGCGGCAGTCGCGAGAACGAAGACCTCGGATACGTTCATCGTGTCGCAGAGAACGCGAAACCGCGCGAGCGCGCGCAAGGCCCTATCGACGGCCTCGTCGTCGAGGCGGCCGGTGGTCGCCACATGACGTCCGAGACCGCAGAGGACCTTCTCGTTGTAGATCGGCGTGACGGCGCGGGAGAGGCCCTCATAGGCCACGAGACGCACGGAGTTCGAGCCGATATCGATGATAGCGACAGGACGGCCGATCTTGAGCCGACCCGGAGCCTCGAAGCTAAGGGCCGGCATGTCAGCGCTGCCCGCGCTTGGCGAGCGCTTTGGGGCTGGAGGTCTTGAGGGATTTGCCACGGCCCGACAGACTTGGGTTTGTCATGAAATACTTGTGAGCGTTGAATGGTTCCTCGCCCTTGGCCGGCACGACCCGATGGCTCGTGCCGTCGGGAAGGACATTCCAGCTCTGCTCGTTGTCGAGCAGGTTGGCGAGCATGATCTGGTCCAGCACCTGCTGGTGCACCGTGGTATTGACGATCGGCATCAGCGCCTCGACGCGCCGGTCGAGATTGCGCGACATGAGATCGGCGGACGAGATGTAGACATGCGCCTTCGGATTGGGCAGTGCCTGCCCGTTACCGAAGGCATAAATGCGGGTGTGCTCCAGGAAGCGTCCGACGATGGACTTGACCCGTATGTTCTCCGAAAGCCCCTTGATGCCGGGCCTGAGGCAGCAGATGCCGCGCACGATGAGATCGACCTGCACGCCGGCAGCACTCGCATCGTAGAGCGCATCGATGATGTCGGGATCGACAAGCGAGTTACACTTGCACCAGATCGCACCTGGCCGCCCCGCCTTGGCATGCTCCACCTCTTCGGCGATGTGCTGAAGCAGGCGCTTCTTAAGGGTCAGCGGCGAGACCGCCATGCGCTCCAGTTCGGCGGGCTCCGCATAGCCCGTCACGAAGTTGAAGATGCGCGACACATCCCGTCCGATCACCGGATCGGCGGTGAAGTAGGACAGGTCGGTGTAGATGCGAGCGGTGATCGGGTGGTAGTTGCCCGTGCCCACATGGCAATAAGTGATGAGCTGACTGCCTTCGCGGCGCACAACCATCGACAGTTTCGCGTGCGTCTTCAGCTCGATGAAGCCGAACACCACCTGCGCGCCGGCGCGCTCAAGATCGCGCGCCCAGCGGATATTGGCCTCCTCGTCGAAGCGCGCCTTCAGCTCCACGAGGGCCGTGACGGACTTGCCCGCTTCGGCCGCTTCCGCGAGGGCCGCGACGATGGGGGAATCGGATGAGGTGCGGTAGAGCGTCTGCTTGATCGCCACGACGTTCGGATCCCGCGCGGCCTGACGCAAGAACTGCACCACCGCATCGAAGGATTCGTAGGGGTGATGGACAATGATGTCCTTCTCGCGGATCGCCGCGAAGCAGTCACCGCTATGCTCGCGGATACGCTCGGGGAAGCGCGGATTGTAGGGCTTGAACTTGAGGTCCGGACGATCCAGCGCGACGAGCTGCGACAGATCCCGCAGGCCCATCATGCCCTCGACGACGAAAACCTCATCCTTGGACACTTCCAGTTCCTCGGCCACGAAGAGCCGCAGGTCCTCGGGCATCGCCGCCTCGACCTCCAGGCGGATCACGCTGCCGCGACGGCGCTGCTTGAGCGCGGTCTCGAACAGGCGCACCAGATCTTCCGCCTCTTCCTCCACTTCGATATCGGAATCGCGGATCACCCGGAACGCGCCCTGCCCCTGCACCTCATAGCCGGGGAACAGGCGGCTCGTGTAGAGCACGATCATCTGCTCCAGCGCGATGAAGCGGGTGGCGCCCGTTTCCGCAAAATCCGGCAGGCGGATGAAGCGCTCGGCGCGCGACGGCAGGCGGATCAGCGCATTCAGCACCTTGCCGTCGCTCTGGCGCACCAGCTTCAGGGCGATGGAGGAGCCAAGATTGGGAATGAACGGGAACGGATGCGCCGGATCGATGGCGAGCGGCGTCAGGACCGGGAAGACGTGGTTGAGGAAGTAATCCTCGAGCCAGGAGGCCTCCGCCCTCGCCAGGCCGCCCCCTTCGGTGAGGACTATGCCTTCTTCCAGAAGCGCGTCCCGCAATTCGCGCCAGCGCCGCTGCTGGTCCGAAGCGAGATTCGAGACGGCCACGGCGATCTTCGCCAGCTGCTCCTGGGGCGTGAGCCCATCCTGTGACGTTGTGGCAACACCGGAGCGCACCTGTCCAATCAGGCCCGCGACGCGGACCATGAAGAATTCGTCCAGGTTGTCGGCCGAGATCGACAGGAAGCGCAATTGTTCCAGGAGCGGATGATTGCGGTTCGATGCCTCCTCGAACACTCGCCGGTTGAATTGCAGCCAGGACAGCTCGCGGTTGATGAAGCGCTGGGGAAACTTCCGGAGCACCGCACCATCAAGTTCGATATCCGGCGGAGCCTTCGGCAGCGGAGCCTCGCTGACGGTCTCCACCTCTTTCAGAGCAATCGCGCTGCGCACTTCATTCTCCGCCGTTTCCTTCTTCGGCGACCGTTTTGCTCTCGGCTTCGTGACGGTTTCACGACGGTTCGATAACGCGGCGTTGGTCTCAGGCTTCACTCGTTCTCATCCGTTTCCTGCGCGGCACCAAGGATCTCCGCCGCGATCGCCCGCGACACGCGCCGCCCCCGGCTCAGGGCCTCCCTGTCGAGGAGAGCCACGAGCTCGGAGGCCTTGGCCAGCGACCGTTCGATCCGCAGAGCAATATAGTCGACAACGGAGGTGTCGACCACGAGTTGCCTGTCGACGAAAAGCTTCACCAAAACTGCCTTGAGCAGGGCATCGTCCGGCGCCTCCAGCGATACGCTTGGTGCTAGGCGCAGGCGCGACAGCAGATCCGGCGTACGCAAACCCCAGCGGTCGGGCGGCGTCTCGCAGGTGATCAGGAGTGAGGCTTTCTTTTCCCGCGCCAGATTCAGCAGGTGAAACAGCGTCGCCTCGTCCCGTTCGCCCCGGTCCATGTCCTCGATGGCGAGCGCGCCGTTCGAAACGAGGTGCGGAACCTTGTTCTGCGTGATCTCGGACGCGTCGATGGTCCAGGCACGGGCGTTCGTCGCCCAGATCGAGGCGAGATGGCTCTTGCCGCTGCCGCGGGGGCCGACGAGGAGCAGGATCGTGTCCGGCCAGTCGGGCCAGCTCTCGATGAGGCCATAGGCCTGCTCGTTCGACGGGCTGACGAGGAAATCCTCCGCTCCGAAACGGGGATCGAGCGGGAGATCGAAGGTCAGCTGTCTGGGACCCTCACGCATCGAGATCGACCTTCTCAAGCTCGACCTTGGGCTTGATGATCGCAGATTCCGCGCCGCGATAGAGGGGGCTTGCCAGATATTGCCTCAGAGCAAAGCGCGCAATGACACCCACGGCGGCGGCGAGCGGCACGGCGAGCAGCAGACCGACGAAGCCGAAGAGAGCACCGAAGGCCACGAGGGCGAACATGAGCCAGACCGGGTGCAGTCCGACGGAATCGCCCACCAGCTTCGGTGAGAGAATGTTGCCTTCCACGAACTGGCCGAAAACGAAGATGCCGAGTGTCGCCGCGATCATGGTCCAGTCCGGCCAGAATTGCACGATGGCGACGCCGACCGACAGGATGAGGCCCGTGAGCGAGCCCACATAGGGAATGAAGCTCAGGAGCCCCGCCGTCATGCCGATCAGCGCGCCGAAATTCAGTCCGACCAGGGCAAGGCTGACCGCATAGAATGTGCCGAGGATGATGCAGACCATGGCCTGGCCGCGCACGAAGCCGGCAATGGCCCGGTCGATGTCGTGGGCAATGGCGCGGATCGTGTCGCGGTGCTTCATCGGCATCCAGGAATCGACGGTTTTCACCATGCGATCCCAGTCGACGAGCATGTAGAAGGCCACGACCGGCGTCACGACCAGCAGAGAGAAAATGCCGAGCAGGGCCTGCCCGCCCGACCACAGCCCCTGCAGGAAGGCGGTGATCCAGGCGATTCCCTGGCTGATGAGGTTGCCGACGGAGGGCGGCGCCGCGGGCAGAGCATCTTCAAGTCCTAGTTTCTGGATCAGCGGACCGAGCTGCTCTGCCCCCAGTTCCTGAAGCCTCGTCACGTAGCCGGGCAACCTTTCCACGAAGGCCGCCACCTGCTGCGCCGCGAAGGGAACCAGGATCATGAGGGAGATGATGAGGATCAGGACGAACAGGACGAGGATCAGCAGGCTCGCGCCCAGACGCCCAATGCCGATTTTCTGCAGTCGGTCGGCGAGCGGGTCGAGCAGGTAGGCCAGCGCGAAGCCCGCCACGAACGGCAGGAGGATGCCGCGCAGGATGAACAGCAGCAGCACCGTGACGACGAGCGCCGCTATCCAGAATCCGATCTGCCGTTGGACCGTCATCGGTACTCCATAGCCAACAATTCTGGCCTTCAGGTGGTCATGTGTCGCAGCCAGCCCCCGAGATAGGCACCGGCGGAGGCTATGGTCAAGGTGGCCACCAGCACCATGGCGACCTCCTCCAGCCCGGCGAGATCAACCCCGAAGGCATTGGCGGCGAGCGCGAAGGCCGCAAAGGCGATCTGCGCTCCCGTATTCAGCTTGCTCAGGAGGATCGGCTTGATCTCGACCGGGCGGCTCATGACCCAGGACAGGAGCACGGCCGCCACGATCATCACGTCCCGGGACACGACGATGATGGCGAGCCAGCTCGGGATCGCCCCCACGATGGCAAGCGTCACGTAGATCGACACCAGAAGGGCCTTGTCGGCGATCGGGTCGATATAAGCCCCGAACTCGCTCCGCATGTCGAATTTCCGGGCGATGAAGCCGTCTACCGCGTCGGAAATCCCCGCAACCACGAACAGAATGAAGGCCGTACTCCACCGCTGCTGCATGATCATGACGATCACGATGGGGACGATGATGAGGCGGCCGATGGTGATGATGTTCGGAATGGTCATCGGGGCGATGATGGCCGGTTGAGGGGCGGAGTTCAATCGTCGGGTCTGAGGGTGGGGATAAGATGCCACTCACCCGTCATGGCCGGGCTCGTCCCGGCCATCCACGTCTTGGAACCACAGCGTTGCTAAAGACATGGATCCCCGGAACAAGTCCGGGATGACGCGGGAGAAATGGGTTTCGCAAAATGCGAATTCTTCCCTTGCCTCTCGCCCCCTCTCGTCTTACTGCCCCCTCAACACGGGGTGAGCCATGACCGAGAAGCAGACGAACGGCCTGACCTATGCCCAAGCGGGCGTCGATATCGATGCGGGCAATGCCATGGTCGACCAGATCAAGCCCCTGGTACGCTCCACGCGTCGACCCGGGGCCGACGCGGAAATCGGCGGGTTCGGCGGGCTCTTCGACCTCAAGGCCGCCGGCTTCAAGGACCCGATCCTGGTCGCGGCCAATGACGGCGTCGGCACCAAGGTGAAGATCGCCATCGACACAGGCATCCACGACACCATCGGCATCGATCTCGTCGCCATGTGCGTGAACGACATCATCGTGCAGGGCGCCGAGCCTCTCTTCTTCCTCGACTATTTCGCGACCGGAAAGCTCTCGCCGGAGGTCGGCGTCCATATCGTCAAGGGCATCGCCGAGGGCTGCCTCCAGGCCGGCTGCGCGCTGATCGGTGGCGAGACGGCCGAGATGCCCGGCCTCTACGCCAAGGGCGATTACGATCTTGCGGGCTTTGCGGTCGGCGCCGCTGAGCGCGGCACGCTGCTCCCCAAGAATGTCAGTATCGGCGACGTGTTGATCGGCCTGCCCTCCTCCGGCGTTCATTCCAACGGTTTCTCCCTGGTGCGCCGGATCGTCGAGCATTCCGGCCTCGCCTGGGACGCGCCCGCGCCCTTTGCTTCCGGCAAGACACTGGCTCAGGCCCTGCTGGAGTCGACACGGATCTATGTGAAGCCCCTGCTCGAAGTGCTGAAAGGCGGCGACGGCATCAATGCCCTCTGCCACATCACCGGCGGCGGCTTCCCGGACAACATCCCGCGTGTCCTGCCCGACGGGGTCGGCGTGCGCCTCGACCTCAACGCCATCGCTGTCCCGCCCGTCTTCGGCTGGCTCGCCAAGACCGGCGGCGTGGTGGAGGCAGAGATGCTGCGCACCTTCAATTGCGGCATCGGCATGATCGTGGTGGCGAGCGCCGACAAGGCCGATGCTGTCATAGAGCGTCTGCGCCAGGCGGGTGAGAGCCCGGTGCGCATCGGCGAGACCGTGGCTCATGCGGGCGGCGAGCGCGTCCAGACCCCGGGCGCTCTGAAGCTCTGATGACCCGCCGCCGCGTCGCCATCCTGATCTCGGGCCGCGGCTCGAACATGGTCTCGCTGATCGAGGCCGCGAGCCAGCCGGATTTCCCGGCCGAGATCGCCCTCGTTCTCTCGAACCGCCCCGATGCGGCGGGACTGGAGCGGGCAGAGGCGGCCGGAATCGCAACGGCTATCGTCGATCACAAGGCCCATCCGACCCGGGAGGATTTCGAGCGGGCGATGGATGCGGAACTGGCCTCGCACGACATCGCCTTCATCTGCCTTGCTGGCTTCATGCGCGTGCTGACCGATGGGTTCGTGGAGCGCTGGGCCGGACGAATGGTCAATATTCACCCCTCCCTCCTGCCGCTCTATCGTGGCACCCAGACCCATCGGCGGGCGTTAGAGGACGGTGTGCTGGTGCATGGCTGCACCGTTCATTTCGTGGTGCCTGAACTCGATGCCGGCCCGATGATCGCCCAAGCCGTCGTGCCGGTAGTGCCGGACGACACGGAAGAGAGTCTCGCCGCGCGGGTGATCGTGCAGGAACATCTGCTTTACCCGAAGGCCCTGCGGATGATCTGCGACGGGACGGCCTGGCTGGAGAACGGACGGGTGGTGTTTTCGAAGGGCTGGAATGCGAGCGGGTCGCTGCATTCTCCGACATCAGCTTAATCCAGCCCGTCGTCCCCGGCCTTGTGCCAGGGATCTACGTCTTTCCTCCGATTTGACCCCGAAGACGTGGATGGCCGGGACAAGCCCGACCATGACGCGCGAAAGCGTAACTGTCTTAAATCTGCGGACGGGGCAGCTTGCAGGCATCGAGAGCCGTGAGCGCCTTTGCGCGGGCCGTGTCATTGAACACGCCTGTGTCCCGGTACGCCTGGAGCTCGTCGGCGCTCAGAGAGCGCATGGTGCGGCCGGCATAGCAGTCGCAGGGCCGGCTGAGCGACGCCTCGCTGACACCGCTCTGCAGCTTCGCCTGGATGATCGTGCAAGCTTGGCTCACCCGGGCACGCAGCTGAGGGACGGTTTCGGTCTTCAGCGCCGGGTCCGGCTGATACTGCGTCGGCGTGTTGGAGGCGGCAGCGAAGGCACCCGTTGCGCCAAGAGTGACGGAAGCTGCGACGAGCAGCGTGCGGACGATCGAGGTCATGGATGGCTTCCCAGAGACGAAATCACGTTCGGCCTTAAGAATAGGCTTGGCCGTTGCGGATCAAGGGGAAGCCGAAAACAGGCTTAAGACTTAGCCAACGACCGCCTCAGCGCGATGGTGCTTTCGCGCAATCGGCAACTCAAGCGCCGGATCGAGATCGGCTTTTTCCAATGCCACGCGGTTGTCGTGGAAGGCTGCACCGCCATAGGGTGCCACCTGATCGCCGCCGGTGAGCGTATTGATGCCCCGCCCGTAAGGGTGGGCCGCGTTGGGCCAGATACCCTCGGCGATCAGCACGCCGCGCCGCACGCCGTCGAAGAGCTTGGCGCGAAGATAGACCTCGCCGCGATGGTTCTTGAGCCTCACCCAATCGCCCTCAGTGATGCCCTGCCGTTCGGCATCGAGCGGGTGGATCATCACCTCGGGCCGCCGCTCCTTGTCGAGGGAGGTCGGCGTCTCTGTGAAGCTGGAATTGAGGAAGTTGCGGGCCGGGCTCGTGGCGAGGCGGAACGGATGTTCCTCGGTCGCCGCTTCGATCACGCCCCAATGGTCGGGCAAGGCCGGCATGCTGGCCCAGGGGCCCATGGCGCCATTGTTGTAGGAGGGAACCTTGGTCCAGTCCGGCTTGAAGCGGAACTTGCCGTCCGGATAGCCGAAACCGTTGAGGAAATGCGCCTCCTCGAAGGGCGGCTGCGCGTCGAAATGGACATGTGCCTCAAGGTTTTCGAGGCTGCCCCAGCCGGAGTTTTGCAGCGTCCAGTCGATGATCTCGCGCGGTTCCATGGCGAAACCACGATGCTCGGCACCGAGGCGTTCGGCGAGGCCGCGAAAAACCTCGTGGTTCGAGCGGCACTCGCCCGGTGGGTCGATGAGCTTCGGTCCGACCTGGAAATGCTGATGCCCGCCGCCGGAATAGAGATCTTCGTGCTCCATGAACATGGTCGCGGGCAGCACGATGTCGGCCATCAGCGCCGTCTCGGTCATGAACTGCTCGTGCACGCAGGCGAAGAGGTCCTCGCGGGCAAAACCCTGCTTCACGAGCTCCTGCTCCGGTGCGACGGAGACCGGGTTGGTGTTCTGGATCAGCATCGCCTTGACCGGCGGGCCATTGTAGAGCGCCTCGGCGTCACCTGTGAGAACGCGGCCGATCTGCGACTGGTCGAGAATGCGGATGCTTTTGTCGATGGCGTCATGGCCCTCGATCAGTGCCTTGTTCCAATGGAAGATGCCGCTGTTGGAATGAAGCGCACCGCCGCCCTCAACTTGCCAGGCGCCCGTCACGGCCGGGATGGAGAGCGCTGCGTGCATGTTGACCACGCCATTGCGCTGGCGGCCGAAGCCGAAGCCGAGGCGGAAGTACGTGCGCTTGGTCGTGCCCACGAGCTTCGCGAAGGCTTCGATCTCCTCCACAGACAGGCCTGTGATGGCCGAGGCCCAGGCCGGATCGCGCGTGCGCAGATGCTCTTCGAGCTCGCGCGGATGATCGGTGTAGCGCTCCAGATAATCCCAGTCCGCCAGACCGTCGCGGAAGAGCACATGCATCACCGCGCAGGCGAGCGCGCCATCGGTGCCCGGCTTCACCAGCAGCGCCATGTCGGCCTGCTTCATGGTGGCATTATTGTAGATGTCGATGGCGACGATCTTGGCGCCGCGCTCCTTACGGGCTTTCATCGCGTGGGTCATCACGTTGACCTGGGTGTGAACCGGGTTCGTGCCCCAGATCACGATGCAGTCGGACGCCGCCATCTCGCGCGGGTCGGCTCCCCGCAGATGACCGGTACCGGCCACATAGCCGGTCCAGCTCATGGCCGTGCAGATGGTGGAATACTGGCCGGAATACTTCTTCACATGGCGCAGACGGTTGATGCCGTCGCGCATCACGTAGCCCATGGTGCCGGCATAATAATAAGGCCAGACGGATTCCGAGCCGAACTCCCGCTCTGCCTCCAGGAACTTACTTGCCACGATGTCGAGCGCCTCGTCCCAGGAGATGCGCTCGAACGATCCTGAGCCCTTCGGACCCGTGCGCTTCATCGGATAGAGCAGCCGGTCCGGATTGTGGATGCGCTCCGCATAACGCGCCACCTTCGCGCAAATCACGCCGGCCGTGTAGGTGTTGGACTTCGCCCCATGGACGCGCCCGATACTGCGCCCGTCGATCACCTCGACTTCGAGGGAGCAGACCGAGGGGCAATCATGGGGGCAGACGGAGGCGCGGCGTTCGATGCGGGGAGCTTGGTTCATGGCGGGCGCATCATGACGGAGCAGGAGGCTAAAGAAAAGGCCGCCCGGAGGCGGCCTTTTGATCTTGATGTCATTCCCGGCCGGAGCGGAGGGGAAGGGAATCCACCCGTACTCTTCCAGACATGGATCCCCTTCCCGGCCCTTGCGGACCGCCGGGGATGACAGCGGCGCGTTAGCCGACGATCTCGTTGCCCGAGAAGAACTGGGTGATCTCGATCTGGGCGTTGTCCTGGCTGTCGGAGCCATGGACCGAGTTCTCGCCAATCGACTTGGCGTAGAGCTTGCGGATCGTGCCCTCAGCAGCGCTCTCCGGGTTGGTGGCGCCCATGATCTCGCGGTAGCGGAGAACGGCATTCTCGCCTTCGAGAACCTGGACGACGACGGGAGCGGAGATCATGAAGTCCACGAGCTCACCGAAGAAGGGGCGCTCCTTGTGAACAGCGTAGAAGGTCTCGGCCTCGCGGCGAGACATCAGGATGCGCTTCTGCGCCACGATGCGCAGGCCGGCCTTCTCGATGACGGCATTGATGGCGCCGGTGAGGTTACGCTCGGTCGCGTCGGGCTTGATGATGGAGAAAGTGCGCTCGATGGCCATGACAACTCGCTTTGATTTGAGATGGGAAATGATGAAGTGCGGCGCTTATAGCGGCGAGCCCCCCTGCTCTCAAGCGCCTTTTGCCCCTGCCCGCTTGGAAACCTTAACCGCCTCCCCTAGTCTCTCCCTCTGATCGGTCCGGTGAAGGCCGACATAGCGCATCGTGAGGAAAAGTGGACCCGGTTTTCCGCGTAGATGATGCGCCACTTTAGGGATGAGCCTCGAATGGATCCCAAAAGTGGTGTCCACTTTTGGGTCCGAGGCTCTGGAGGGAGTTTCTAATGAAACCAGTGATCCTTGCCGCCGTCGGCCTTGCCCTGCTCAGCGTCCCGGCCATGGCCCAATCCGCTGATCCGAGCGGGACCTGGCTCACTCAGAGCGGCGATACCCGCGTGCGGATCGCCAAATGCGGAGCCGCCCTTTGTGGGACTATTGTGTCCTCGACCTACCAGAAAGATACGAACAACGCAGATCCGAAGCTGCGGGACCGCAACATCGTCGGCGTCCAGATGATATCCGATATCAGGCCATCCAGTGATGGCTATAGCGGCCAGCTCTACAACCCGCAGGACGGCAAGACCTATACGGGCAAACTCAAGGTGATGACCCCAAACACCCTGCAGCTCTCCGGCTGCGTCCTCGGCGGCTTGATCTGCCGGTCCCAGACCTGGACGAAGGCGAATTGAGGGCAGAAGGCCGCAAAACACCCTCACCGTCATGGCCGGGCTCGTCCCGGCCATCCACGTCTTGGGAACCACAACGCCCCAAAGACGTGGATCCCCGGAACAAGTCCGGGGATGACGGACGGTGGATCCTACCGCGCCCGCTGACCGAACAGCACGGCCTGGACCTTCGGGTCCGTCAGGTCGGTCTTCTCGCGGTCCTCGAAACTCACCGCGATGCCACGCTGGACCGCCGGGCGGGCGAGGACGGTCTCCAACCAGCGCTTGGCATGGGGGAACTCGTCGATGTTCTGGCCCTGGCGCTCCCAGAGCTTCGCCCAAGGCGCGATGGCCATGTCGGCGATGGAATAATCGCCGGCCACGAATTCCCGGTCGGCGAGGCGCTTGTTCAGCACGCCATAGAGGCGGTTGGTCTCGTTGGTGTAGCGGTCGATGGCGTAGGGTACCTGTTCCGGCGCGTAGATGCGGAAATGGTGCGTCTGGCCGAGCATGGGGCCGAAGCCACCCATCTGCCAGAACAGCCATTGATCGACCTCGACCCGACCCCGCTCGTCCTGCGGATAGAACTTGCCCGTCTTGCGGCCGAGATATTGCAGGATGGCACCGGACTCAAACACGGAGATCGGCTCATGACCCGGCCCGTCGTGGTCGACGATGGCGGGCATCTTGTTGTTGGGCGAGATCGCCAGGAACTCAGGCGTGAACTGGTCACCCTTGCCGATATTGACCGGGTGGATCGCGTAAGGCAGCCCGCATTCCTCGAGCATGATGGTGATTTTCCATCCGTTCGGGGTCGGCCAGTAATAGAGATCGATCGGGTGCTGCACGGAAGCCGCCATGAAAAGCCTCTTCTTGCGGGTCGACAGGGGTCGGTGACTGGACGTTAAGACATAAGATCGGGGCTGGCACCAGCGCCTGCAATGAAATTCCGTGGAAACGATGCATGGCTGCCCCCAAGGCCTTGCATGTTTTACTGTTTCAGTTGAGATATCCTGTGACGCTCAAAAGCGCCCAGGGGGATCCGATCATGAACCGAATTGTGAGCTCCGCTCTCGCCGCCGCTTTGGCCTTGTCCACGGCCGGCGCCGTTCAGGCCGCCGCCGAGACGAAGCCGAAGAAGGAGCCGACCGCCGCTCAAGCAGCCGCCCGCGAGCGCATGGCCAAGTGCAGCGTGGAATGGAAGGATGCCAAGGCCGGCGGCAAGCTCGCCAAGGACGCCAAGTGGCCGAAGTTCTGGAGCGAGTGCAACACCCGCCTCAAGGGCGAAACGAAGGCCTGATACCACGTCCTGGTGATCAGAACCCGTGTGCCCAGTCGCGCAAGCCGATGGACATAATCGTCCAGGGCTGCTCGGTGAGCCTGTTCCACGCGTCACAGCAATGATCGAGGATGTCCTTGTAGG
>NZ_JBVVAK010000038.1:0-62747 GCF_055792825.1 Microvirga sp. GN3 | reverse complement strand
AAGCGCACCAGCAAACGACATGCAGGCTCAGCGTGACTTCATTGCTACTCTGTTCAGCGCAGCTGCCTGAATGAAGATCTGATCCGGCTCTCGCTCGACCTCCACCAAGGTTTGCAACAAAACCGAGCTGGTAGAAGCCGAACTGGATCGCCCGCACGACATCACGGCCCCAACCAGCCTCCGGATTCTGCTTTGAATGGGCGTGCTTGAAGGCGATGCGGTGGGGGAACGCCTTCAGGAACTCCTGTCGTTTGCTTTCGTCCAAGCTGGCTTTGAAATGTGCCTCCCGGCCAGCCTCCATCGCGGTGGCCCGAGTGCCATCGAGGCGATTGACCGTGTCGGTCTCGAGATCGTGCACGCCGTTGCCAAGTCCCTTGTCGGTGTACACGACTGCGCAATCCCGCCGCAGGCCCCAGTACCCAAAATCAACGATGTCGCGATATAGGCTCGAGGAGCCATTGACCGGGACGGCCAGAATGCACGGCCGCTCGGCCTGGAAGGAGGCCGGCACCTGCAACAGCATCGCCACATTCTGGCGGCCGTCGCCATTATCGGCGTAGGCCAGATATTCGGTACCAGCAATCCTGCCATCGTCCGGGAGAGTCGCACCGCTGCGCGGATCGACCTTTGGTCCATAGAGCCGCCCGAAGCCTTCCGCGGACGAGCCGCGGAGGAACAGGGCGGCGCGTCTCAACTCGGCCGCAGTCGGATGAAGTTTATCCGCATATCCCGGTGCAGGCGCCTTGTCGGTCATGCCAGCAACACCGAGACCTGCCGTCGCGAGATCATCCGATTGTCCATCAAGAACAATCTTCTGTACGGATCGGAGCCAATCTGGCGTCTCGGCCTCGCTCGGGGCTTCGGCCAGCGCCCCGACTGACGCTGCTCCGAGCCATGCAACTCACATGGGGAACGGTTGGTCAACAGAGAGAATGATGAGGCATGGATGAGACCTCCCGCTGGTGTTTGACATCCAAGGTCTGAGCCCGTTGCATGATCTGGCCCGTGTCCAGCGCCAGCTCCAACTCACATCCGGTCGCTGCTCATACGCAGCGGCACCACAATCCCGCTTGCAGCGGACGAGGGCTCAGGCGACGGAACCCTTCTGTAGTGCGGCATGCCAAGCCCAATTGCACACCGGTCCGTCCACCTGGATCCGCCGGAACTGATCAGGGTCCGGCGAAGCACATACGCCCAGTTGCGCCGTGACTTACGCAGGCCTCATCACGGCGCCCTCGATGACCACTCCGGCCGTCGCATACTTCCACAAGGCAATCAGCAGCTTGCGAGCCAGCGCCACGAGCATCGGCTTCCTGAGGCGCCCGCCGTTGCGCCGGACCCGCCGGACCCGCTCCTGGAACCACAGGCTCAGGGCCGAGGCGGGCTGATGGCGCAGCCACAGCCAGGCGAGCTGGATCATGGTGGTGCGCAGACGCGGGTTGCCGGCTTTCGACACGCCGTGCTCGCGATCCACCGATCCGCTCTTCCAGGGCGTCGGCGCCAGGCCCGCATAGGCGGCGACCTGCCGGCGATTGCCGAAGGTGCGGAACAAGCCCTCCGCCCACAGAACAGTGGCGGCTTCCTGTCCGATGCCTTTCAGGTGAAGCAGCCGCTCCGGCGGCACGGCGCCGGCCACCTCTTCGGCACAGGCGAGCAGGTGATCCCCGAGCAGGTGATCCCGCTCGGCTTCCACCGCCTTGATCTGCTCCAGAAGGAGTTCGAGCCGATCGAGTTCGCGGCTGATCTGGGCCTTGAGATGGACCGGCAGCGGCCGGCCATCGCCGGTCGTGAGCGCGTCAAGTCGTGTCCTGCGGTCGCGGTGCAGGGGCTCATAGTCGCCGATCCCCTGCGCGAACAGCAGCCCCTTGATGCGGTTGACATGCTGGACCCGCTCGGCGGTGAGCGTGTTGCGCTCGCGGCTGAGGCGGCGCCGGTCCTCCTGCTCAGGTGTCGGCGCCCGGACCATGGCACACACCCGTGGCTCCCCGCGCTTGTAGGCCAGCAGCGTGCGCACCAGGGCCTCGCCGTCGATCTTATCGGTCTTGGCCCGCCGGCAGCGGCGGGAGACGGCAATCGAGGCGGGATCGACCACATAACTCTCGATCCCTTCGCTTTCCAGCACGCGATGGATCCAGAACCCGTCCAAGCCCGCCTCCTGAACAGCGATGATCGGAAACATCTGACCGGTGCGAGCGCGCGCTTTCTCCTGCAACTGGGCAAACCGCGTCAGCAGGCCGGCCACATCACCGCCACGCACGCTGTGCTTGGACATCGTCTCGCCGGCCCCGGGCGACAAGGAGGTGATCAGCCACACGGAACGACTGAGTTCCATTGAGATGAAGATTGCGCCAAGATCGGTGCGGATAGCGGTTTGCTCAGATCGGAGCTCGACAGACATCGGTTGGTCTCCAGCGTGAGTGGATATCGCAACCTCACTCTGCCAGAGAGTGGACCGCTATCCACCCCTATAGGATCTGTAGTGATAGGGATCGAGAACATCGACGTCGAAATGGACCGCGACCTTCCTCGCCCCCGAGGCGCGCAGCCACTCCAGAACGCGCTCGGGCGAACCCGCCAAATCCTCCGGGCTGAGACGGACGATCCCGTGCTCCCGGATGAAGGCGGTCTCGACGGGCCCGGTCTCGGTCAGGCCGACATAGAGGACGCGCTTCGGATCCACCGGCCGATGCACCACCGCCACGAAGGCGGGGTCGCCCTCGCCCATGAGCGTTGCCAGCACATGCGTGTGAGCGTATCGGTTCCGCTCCGGTCCCAGGATATCCGGGTGGGCGTCGACCCACAGCACCGCCAGGTCGTCGCCGTAGCGCTCGCTGAGATAGGCGATGGGCGCCAGATCGACGTGACAATCCCCGCCCAGCGTCACGATTGCCTCCGGGGCGTGCCGGTCGATGGCCGAGCGGGCGGCGGCGAGCTGTTCGAGCAAGGCCGCGCGCGAGACGATGCCTCCCTCGACAGGCCGCTCGTCCTCCCTGGCGCGGGGAACCGGGACGGTCTCCTCCGGCCCCTGCGGCTCGGGGGCGATGGCGGCCAGCACCCGTCCCCCGATCCGGTAGTTGGGCCGGTCACCGCCCTGCCACTGCGGCATATTGAGGCGCAAGACGTTCCGTGGGTCGATCGCCATGGCTCAACTCCTCGTCCTGGTTCGCAAGACGTTGATCAAGCTGCCTTTCACACCGCCTTGAGATGCCGGATCGGGCGGCCAGGCGCGATCATCTCGGCGGCTGAGATGATGCCCTGGGCGTCGATGCCGAAATGGCGGTAGAGGTCCTTGATCGTGCCGGTCTGGCCGAAATGCTCCACGCCGAGAGAGCGTGTGCGGTGGCCCATGACCGACCCCATCCAGGCGAGCGTCGCCGGATGGCCGTCGATCACCGTGATCAGCCCGCAATGGGGCGGCACATCGGCGAGCAGGCGCTCCACATGAGACCGGGCATGGACGAGGCCGCGCTCGCGGGCGCGCTGCGCCGCCGTCCAGCCGGCATTGAGCCGGTCGGCCGAGGTGATAGCCAAGAGGCCGATGTCGCGCCGGTCCTCGGCCATGAGGCCCACGGCCTCGATGGCTTCCAGCGCGACGGCCCCGGTATAGGCCACGACCACCTGGGCATTCGGCCCGGGTTTCCGCAGCCAATAGGCGCCGGCCATGATGTCGGAGGCGAGTTCCGGATTCATCTCGCGCTGCGGCTGCTCGAGGCTGCGGGTGGAGAGACGTAAGTAAATCGAGCCGCCGGTCTCGTCGCGCAGCCACGTTCTCTCGTCCGGCTCGCCCTCGCCGTCGCGCTGCATGTAGTCGAAGGCCCAGCGCATGATCACCGCGAGCTCGTCGACAAAGGCCGGCTCGAAGGAGGCCAATCCGTCCTGCGCCATACCGACCAGCGGCGTGCCGATGGATTGATGCGCGCCGCCCTCCGGCGCCAGCGTTATCCCTGAGGGTGTGGCGACGATCATGAAGCGGGCATCCTGGTAGCAGGCATAGTTGAGCGCATCGGCACCACGATAGATGAACGGATCATAGAGGGTGCCGATGGGAAGAATCCGCTCGCCGAAAAGCGAATGCGAGAGGCCAAGCGCCGAGAGCACGATGAACAGGTTCATCTCGGCGATGCCGAGTTCGATATGCTGGCCGGACGGCGAGAATTCCCAATTGTAGGTCGAGGGAATCCGTTCCTTCTTGAAGGTATCGACGAGGCTCTCGCGGGCATAGAGCCCGCGCCGGTTCACCCAGGCGCCGAGATTGGTCGAGACGGTGACATCCGGCGCCGTGGTGACGACGCGCGAGGCGAGCGCAAGGTCGGAGCGGGCGAGCTCGTTGAGAATGAAGCCGAAGCCCTGCTGGGTCGACATGGCCGGATTGGCCGGGAAGGTGAGTTTTTCGGGCACCGGTACCTGCGGCGCGGTGTAGCGCCGCGTGCCCTTCTGGATGAACGGGACCTCGTTGAGGAACCTCTCGATCTCCGTCTGCGGGAGCTTCAGACCCTCGAACTTGTCCCATTCATGGCCTGGACGCACGCCTTGCGTCTTCTGCCAAGCCTCCATCTGGGTCGGCGTCAGCATGCCGGAATGGTTGTCCTTGTGGCCGGCGAGTGGCAGGCCGAAGCCCTTGATCGTATAGGCGAGGAAGCAGACCGGCCGGTCGTGCTGGCGCGCCTTCTCGAAGGCGTCGAGCAGGCTCGGCAGGTCGTGCCCGCCGAGATTGGACATGAGTTGCGCCAGCTCCTCGTCCGAGCGCTTCTCGATGAGGCGTGTCACCGGCCCCTGATCGCCGAGATCGTCGAGGAGGCGTTTGCGCCAAGCGGCCCCGCCTTGGTACGTCAGGGCGGAGTAAAGCTGATTGGGGCAGGAATCGATCCAGTCGCGCAGTCGCTCGCCGCCGGGCTCCTTGAAGGCCTCCTGCATCAGCGCGCCGTGCTTGAGGATCACCACGTCCCAGCCGAAATTGCGGAACAGCGCCTCGAAGCGCTCCCACAAGCCCTCGCGGATCACCGCGTCGAGGCTCTGGCGGTTGTAGTCGATAATCCACCACGTGTTGCGGATGCCATGTTTCCAGCCTTCGAGCAGCGCCTCGAAGATGTTGCCCTCGTCCATCTCCGCATCGCCCACGAGCGAGATCATGCGGCCCTCGGGCTTGTCCTTGGCCCAGCCATGGGCCTTCACGTAATCCTGCACGAGGCTGGCGAAGAGCGTCTGCGCAACGCCGAGGCCCACCGAGCCGGTGGAGAAATCGACATCGTCGATGTCCTTGGTGCGGGACGGATAGGATTGCGCGCCCTTGTAGCCGCGGAAATTCTCCAGCTTCTCGCGGGTCTGGCGGCCGAAGAGATACTGGATGGCATGGTAGATCGGGCTCGCATGCGGCTTAACCGCCACCCGGTCCTCCGGACGCAGCACCGAGAAGTAGAGCGCCGTCAGGATAGTGGAGAGCGAGGCCGAGGAGGCCTGATGGCCGCCGATCTTCAACCCATCCTCATTGGGGCGCAGGTGATTGGCGTTATGGATCGTCCAGGTGGAGAGCCAGAGCATCTTGCGCTCGAGTTCCTTCAAGATGCTCAGGTGCCGCGCGTCCGCCATGTACTTTCTCCCGGTTTGGCCGAGATATACGCCCGAAGCTTTTGGGAGGCGAGGCCCAAGTCCCTTGGGCTTTGGGAGGGGATTGAAAAACGAAAAGCCCGCCAGATGGCGGGCCTTCGTAAGTCTCTCGAATTTGAGAGAAATTGGAGCGGGCGAAGGGATTCGAACCCTCGACCCCAACCTTGGCAAGGTTGTGCTCTACCCCTGAGCTACACCCGCGCTCCGCGACGCCGGGGCGTCGTTGCGAGGCCCGTGATGTGCCCCAAAACACGGCGCATTGCAAGTGGGTCCTGCAGAACTTTTCCGGCAAACCCTTGAGCCTGCTTCATCCGGTCGCTAGCGCATCGTGCGAAAAAGTGAGCATCGGATCGGCCCCAAAAGTGGTTTCCACTTTTGGGGCCGATGCTCTAGAACGCAGGCCGATATGGAGGATCGTCTTGGCCCATCTGTCTCCGCAGGAACTCCTGGATCGCCTGTCCTCGCTCGGCATCGAGACCGAGACGGTGGAACATATGCCCGTCTTCACGGTGGCCGAATCGAAATCGGTCAAGGAGGAGGTTCCGGGCGCCCATTCCAAGAATCTGTTCGTGAAGGACAAGAAGGGCCGCTTCTTCCTGATTTCCGCCAAGCACGATACCGCTATCGATCTCAAGCGCACGCACGAGGCCATCGGCGCCTCCGGCCGCCTCTCTTTCGGCTCGGCCGAGCAGCTGCGCGACCTGCTCGGGGTCGAGCCCGGCTCGGTCACCGCCTTCGCGGTGGTGAACGATACGGAAGGCAAGGTTACGATGGTGCTCGACGCCAATCTCATGGAGCATGAGCGGGTGAATTTTCACCCGCTGGTCAATTCCATGACCACCGGCGTGTCCCGGGAGGATCTGGTGACCTTCCTGCGGGCCACGGGGCACGATCCGCTCATCCTGCGCCTGCCGGAGCCGGCGGAATTGCCAGACAACGCTTAAGCTCCCATGTAAGGAGCGTCCTTCTCACGACTCTCACCTCTCGAGGATCGCATGCTGTCCGATACCCCCGTTCCCTCCTCCGACGATCTCGTGAAGGACACCACCACGGCGAATTTCCGCCAGGATGTTCTGGCCGAGTCGATGCAGCAGCCTGTGCTGGTCGATTTCTGGGCCCCCTGGTGCGGCCCCTGCAAGCAGCTCACTCCGATCCTCGAGAAGGCCGTGCGCGATGCCGGCGGCAAGGTGAAGCTGGTGAAGATGAACATCGACGAGCACCCGCAGATCGCAGGGCAGCTCGGCGTGCAGTCAATCCCCGCCGTCTTCGCCTTCCAGCGCGGCCAGCCGGTGGACGGCTTCATGGGTGCCCTGCCGGAAAGTCAGATCAAGAGCTTCATCGAGCGTCTTGTCGGACCGCTCGGGCCCAGCGCCGCGGAGGAGATCCTGGCCGAGGCCGACCGGCTCCTCGCCGCCGGCGATATCGGCGGAGCGGCCGAGCTCTATTCCGCCGTTCTCGCCCAGGACCCGGAGAACATCGCGGCCCTGGCAGCCCTCGTGAAGCTCCATGTGGAGGTGAGCGATCTGGAAGGCGCCAAGCGGTTCCTCGCCATGGCGCCGGAGGCGAAAGCCAATGATCCGGCGCTCGCCGGCGCGCGGGCAGCCATCGAACTCGCCGAGCAGGCGGGCTCTCTCGGCGATCTCGCGGATCTCCAGCGCAAGATCGAGACCGACCCAGAAGACCATCAGGCGCGCTTCGATCTGGCGGTCGGCCTGAATGCCCGTGGACAGCGGGAAGAAGCTGCCAATCACCTCCTTGAAATCGTCCGCCGCGACCGCAATTGGAACGATGACGGCGCGCGCAAGCAGCTCGTTCAGTTCTTCGAGGCCTGGGGCCCGATGGACGCGATGACGCTGGCAGGGCGGCGGAGGCTCTCCTCGCTCCTGTTCTCTTGACGCTGTCCAACGCGACTTAGGAGATCGGGATGGGAATGAACGCGGTATACCGAGGGCCGGAGGATTGCCCGTCGGTCATCCCCGTCTTCCCGCTCCCAGGTGCGCTTCTTCTGCCGCGCGGACAGATGCCCCTCAACATCTTCGAGCCGCGCTATCTGGCGATGGTCGATGAGACACTGAAGACCGACCGCATCATCGGCATGGTGCAGCCCGATGCGGACAACGATCCGCTGGCGAACGTGCCGAAGCTCTATCGGGTCGGATGCGCCGGCCGCATCACGCAGCTCGCCGAGACCGGCGACGGGCGCTATCTCGTCACGCTGATCGGCATCGCGCGCTTCCGCATCGAGGAGGAGCTCCCGCCGGTCAACCTGTACCGCCAATGCCGGGTGACATTCGAGCCGTTTGCCAACGACTTCACCGCCCGCGCCGGCGAGAACGACGTGGACCGCGCCGGCGTGGTGAAGGCTCTGCGCGATTTCGTCAACGCGGTGCATGTGAAAGTCGATTGGCGCGGCATCGAGGAGGCCCCCAACGAGGCCCTCGTGAATGCGCTCTGCATGATGAGCCCCTTCGGCGTGCGCGAGAAACAGGCGCTGCTCGAAGCGCCGAACCTCAAGACCCGGGCGGAAGTGCTCATCGCGCTCACCGAGATCGAGCTCGCCCGCGGCGGCGCCAGCTCCGACTCGACCCTGCAATAGGACATTGAACGATGGTTCCAGACACGAATCCGGCGGAAACGCCCCAGCCTGTGGAGGCGACGCGGATCGACCCCAAGCTCCTGGAGCTTCTCGTCTGCCCGCTCACCAAGGAAACGCTCGAATACGACGCGGCCCGGCAGGAGCTGATCAGCCGCCGCGCCAAACTCGCCTATCCCATCCGCGACGGCATCCCGATCATGCTGCCGGAAGAGGCGCGGCCGCTGGGGGATTGAATCATTTCAACGTCATCCCGGACGCAGGAGGCGATCCGGGATCGTATGCAGAACAAGACGCCATACTGGTCTCGCGATCCTGGGTTCTGCTACACAGCCCCGGGATGACCACTTACTGCGCCAGTTTGGTAATTGCCTCCACCAGCGCCAGCGTCCGCTTCGCCATCTCCACATGAAGCCGTTCGACCATGCGGCCGTTGAGGCTGATGGCTCCCTTGCCCGCGTTCTCCGGCTGCTCGAACGCCGCAACGATGGTGCGTGCGCTTTCGATCTCGTCCGCTGAGGGCGCAAAGATCTCATTGGCAGCGGCGATCTGATCCGGATGAATCACCGTCTTGCCGTCGAAGCCGCAATCGCGTCCCTGCTCGCACTCAGTGCGAAAGCCCTCTGTGTCAGACAGGTTGTTGTAGACCCCGTCGAGGATATCGATACCATGGGCCCGCGCGGCGGCGAGCGCCGTCATCAGCCAGGGCAGCATCGCCGCGCGTCCCGGCAGCAGGCGGGCACGGGTGTCCTTGGCGAGATCGTTGGTGCCCATGACGAAGCAGGCCAGCCGCGTGTCGACATCATGCGCCGCGCTCGCGATGGATTCCGCCCGCAGGATCGCGAGCGGCGTCTCGATCATCGCCCAGACCTTGGTGCGCTCCGCGGCGCCGAGCTTGCGCAGGCGCAGGCCCACCGCCGCGAGCGCTTCGGCGGAGGACACTTTCGGCACGAGGATCGCATCGGGAGCGGCCGCGATGGCGGCTGCGAGATCCGCCTCGCCCCAGGGCGTTTCGAGCGCGTTGATGCGAATCACCAATTCCCGCCTGCCATAGCCCCTGGCCTGCACGGCCGCGCAGACCTGCTCACGCGCCTGCGCCTTCGCATCGGGCGCTACTGCATCCTCCAGGTCGAAGATCACCACATCGGCCGCGAGCGTCTTCGCCTTGTCGATCGCGCGGGCATTGGAGCCGGGCATGTAGAGGGCGCTGCGGCGCGGACGAATCGGGGTCATGGCTTTTTCCTCGAGCGACAGATCGGTTTTAGTGGTGGTCCAACGCGAAAAACAGTGTCATTCCCGGCTTACGAAATGACATAGAGCCGTCATGGCCGGACTTGTTCCGGCCCTCCACGCCTTTAGCACTATGCAGAATAAGACGTGGATCCCCGGGACGAGCCCGGGGATGACGAGGAGACGATGATCAATGTGGGTTGCAGGGGTCGATGGCTGCCGGGCCGGGTGGATCGCGGTGCTCCTGCGGGTAGACGATCGTAACACCCATCGCATCGTGACGGCGCCGACGCTCGCCGATATTGCAGATGCCCCGGAGCAGCCTGCCGTGATCGCCGTCGATATGCCCATCGGCCTGCCCGACCGGACACAAGGATCGGGCCGCGCACCGGAGCAGTTGATTCGTTCCTTGCTCGGCGAGCGGCAATCCTCCGTTTTCGCCATTCCCTCGCGTAGCGCCGTCGAGGCGATGGATTACGCCGAGGCCTGCACCATCGCGGCTGCGACCTCTGACCCGTCGCGAAAGGTTTCGCGGCAGGGCTTCGCCATCTTCCCGAAGATCCGCGAGATCGATGCCCTGTTGCGGGCGCGGCCCGATCTCATGCCGCGCGTCTACGAGGTGCATCCCGAACTCGCCTTCTGGGCACTGAACGAATGCCAGGCGCTCCTCCAGCCGAAGAAGGTGAAGGGCGTTCCCTACGGTCCCGGCATGGCGCTTCGTCGCGAGCTTCTTAGGGAATCCGGGCTTCTTCCCGATGCTCTCATCGAGGCTCCCCCTCCTCGCGGAGCCGCCCAGGACGATTTTCTCGATGCGCTTGCGGGGTTGACCGTGGCGCTCGATCTCGCGAGAGGTGGGGGACAATCTTTTCCCGATCCGCCCGGCCGTGACGCACACGGCCTTCCGGTCGCCATCTGGACGCTCCGCAGGTAGCTCATGACCATCACACGCTCCGAGATCGAAGCGGCCCATGCCCGCATCGCCCCCCATGTTCGCCGCACACCGGTCCTGAACTTGGGCAACGCCTTCGGCCATGACGGGCCGGTGAGCCTGAAGCTCGAATTCCTGCAGCACGCGGGCTCGTTCAAGACCCGCGGCGCCTTCAACACACTGCTCTCGAAAGAGATCCCTGCCGCGGGCGTCGCGGCAGCCTCGGGCGGTAATCACGGTGCGGCAGTGGCCTATGCGGCCAGCCAACCCGGCGTGAGGGCGCGCATCTTCGTGCCGGAAATCTCGAGTTCCGCCAAGATCGCTGTCATCCGTTCGCACGGCGCCGAGGTGGTCATCGGCGGGGCGCGCTATGCCGATGCGCAAGCGGCCTGCGATCTCTACGTGGAGGAGAGCGGGGCGCTACGCATCCATCCCTTCGCGGCCGAGAGCACCATGATCGGTCAAGGTACGGCCGCGCTCGAATGGGAGCAGGATGGTCCAGCCCTCGATACCGTCCTCGTCGCCGTGGGCGGCGGCGGGCTGATCAGCGGCGTGTCGAGCTGGTGGGCGGGTCGCGTGAAGGTCGTGGGCGTCGAGCCGGAGGGCTCGCGCGCGCTCCATGCCTCGCTCGAAGCCGGACGGCCCGTCGATGTGGACGTGGATTCGGTGGCGGCCGATTCGCTCGGCGCGAAGAACACCGGCGATCTGGTCTATTCCATCTGCAGCCGCACGGTCGATCACGTAGCGCTCGTCACCGACGTGGCGATTCGCGATGCGCAGAGGTTGCTCTGGCGCGATTATCGCATTGCATCCGAACCCGGCGGAGCTGCCGCACTGGCGGCGCTCATCTCAGGTGCCTATAACCCCCGCTCAGGCGAGCGGATCGGCGTGCTCCTGTGCGGAGCCAATATCGAACTCGCCAAGCTTGCCGAGATCACCCACCCGTAATGGAAGGACGCCCATGTTCCCGCAACGTCTGACCGAAGGCTACCGCGCCTTTCTCGACGAACGCCTTCCACGCGAGAGGAACCGTTACGAGGCTCTGGCGGAAAAAGGACAATCGCCCGAGGTCATGATCATCGGCTGCTGCGACAGCCGCGTCTCGCCGGAGGTCATCTTCGATGCGAGCCCCGGCGAGATGTTTGTCGTCCGCAACGTGGCCAATCTCGTGCCACCCTTCGAGACCGGCGGCGATTACCACGGCACTTCGGCCGCGCTCGAATTCGCCGTGCAGGCCCTGCGGGTGAAGCATATCGTGGTGCTCGGCCATGCCCGCTGCGGCGGCGTGCGCGCCTTCGCGGATGATACCGCCCCACTCTCGCCGGGCGACTTCATCGGCCGCTGGATGAGTCTCATCGCGCCCGCCGCCGAGCGGATCGGCCCGCGCGAAGGCGATCCAGCGGAGTATCTGACGCGCCTGGAGCTGGCCACCGTCGAAAACAGCCTCAAGAACCTGATGACGTTCCCCTGCGTGCGCATCCTGGTGGAGCGCGGCAAGCTGCGGCTCCATGGCGCCTATTTCGGCGTGGCAACCGGCGTTCTGCTGGTGCGCGACCCCGAAACCGGCGCGTTCAAGCCGGCGGTGGAAGAGGTGCCGGAACGGATTTCCCTGTTCAGCGCTCGCGACGCGGGATCGCTTTAAATGAAAAAGGCCGCCCGGAGGCGGCCTCTTGTCTTCTGGGTGATTACGCCGCCTGCTTCTTCGGCTTCAGCAGGCCACGGTTGGCCATGGCTTCGGCGATCTGCACGGCGTTGAGCGCCGCGCCTTTCCGCAGGTTGTCGGAGACGCACCAGAAGGACAGGCCGTTCTCGACAGTGATGTCCTCGCGGATGCGGGAGATGTAGGTGGCGTCCTCGCCGGCCGCCTCGTGCGGGGTGATGTAGCCGCCGGGCTCGCGCTTATCAACCACCATGATGCCGGGCGCCGCGCGCAGGATGTCGCGCGCCTCATCGGCCGTGATCGGCTTCTCGAATTCCACGTTCACGGCTTCCGAGTGGCTGATGAAGACCGGCACACGCACGCAAGTTGCCGTGAGCTTGATCTTCGGGTCGAGAATCTTCTTGGTCTCGGCCACCATCTTCCACTCTTCCTTCGTGTACCCGTCCTCCATGAACACATCGATGTGCGGGATCAGGTTGAAGGCGATGCGCTTGGGGAACTTCTTCTCCTGCACGTCCTGGAGCGAGTAGAGCGCCTTGGTCTGGCGGTCGAGTTCGTCCATGCCATCCTTGCCCGCGCCGGAGACCGACTGGTAGGTGGCGACGACCACGCGCTTGATGGTGGCAGCATCATGAAGCGGCTTCAACGCCACGACGAGTTGGGCGGTGGAGCAGTTCGGGTTGGCGATGATGCCCTTCTTCATGTCGCGAAGCGCTTCGGCATTCACCTCCGGCACTACCAGCGGCACGTCCGGATCATAGCGCCAGGCGGAAGAGTTATCGATCACGACCGCGCCCTGAGCGGCGATCTTGGGCGACCATTCCTTGGAGACCTCGCCGCCGGCGGACATGAGGCACAGATCGACATCGGAGAAATCGTAGGTGTCGAGAGCCTTCGTCTTCAGGGTCTTGTCGCCATAGGAAACTTCCGACCCCTGGCTGCGGCGGGAGGCGAGAGCCACCACCTCATCGGCCGGGAAGGCCCGCTCGGCGAGGATGCCGAGCATCTCGCGGCCCACATTGCCGGTCGCACCGACGACGGCGATCTTGAAACCCATTGATCTTCTCCTGTTGTCGCTCTCCCCGGGAGATATAGGAACCCTGTTTGGGTGTCGCCTCTCGCCCCGACGGGAGAGAGGACCGGGGACGACGAGGCTTATTCGGCCGTCGTTTTCACGGCCGTCGTGGCGGTTTTCGTTTTGCTCGTCATCTGAGTGAGCATCGCCATTGCCATCGTCCATCTAAAAGCCCGGTCGGGCTTCGATACGCCGCCAGCAACACACCAAAGTTACGCTGCCGTCAAGCGTTCTCTTGGGTTTGAGCGGTCTCAATCTCCCGTCAGCACGTCGGTCGAGAGATTGAAGCGATAGAACACCTTGTCCATCCGCTCGGCGCCGAGGCGCTCGTAGAACGTCTGCGCGCCCGTGTTGGTACCATCGGTCGTGAGGTCGATCCGGGTGAGGCCCTGCGCGCGGGCGTGCTCTGCGAGCCAGCGCATGAGCACGGCACCGACCGCCTGACCCCGTGCGTGGCTTTCCACGAAGAGTTCTTTGACGAAGAGAAGTCCGGTGAGCCTGAAACCGGGCCTCAGCACGGCGAAGCAGACCAGTCCGATGGCGCACCCGTCGCGGTAGGCCAGAGCGTAACGGGTCCCTTCAGCCTCCCGCATCGAGCGCTCGACCATCTCTCGTGTCGGCTCGATCGGTTGAGCCACATCCGGGCCGACATAGTGCAGATCCAGGGCGCGGACCAAGGCCGCAACGTCGGCAGCATCCTCCTGGGCGGCGAGGCGGACGACGATATCGGGCATGCAGGACTCTGATCGGTTAAGCTTTGGTTTACCTTGCTTAGCAAAACCTTTCGATGCCTGGCCAGTGTCACGGTAGAACATGGGGATGACGTGATCAGCAGGTTGACTGGTTTCAAGCGATGCCGCGGGCGGTTTATGCCGAATGGGATGAGGACGACGTCGCCGAATGGGTCGACGAACGCCCGGCTCGTCGCCTGCGCCGGAAGCCCCTGCCCTGGCTCCGCATCGTCCTGATGTCGTCCTGCAGCATCGCCGGCTTGGTCTACTTCGCCATTGAGCAGCAGCAGAATATCCGCCCGGCCCAACGCCAGAAGACCGTTCCATCCTCTGTTCTCGTCGCGCCGGCGCCAGCCTGGAAATCGCTGTCCCCCTCCCCGGCCATCTATGCGCTGGCAAGCACATCCGCCTCCGTCACATCGGAAGCACGCGAGCATGCGAACGGCGCGCGGGAGGACACCCTGATTCTCGGGCGCTTCGGCGACTTCCGCCATGCACAGGTGGCCATCGTGCAAGGCATCGCCGAGACGGCGGGAAGCTTCTATATCGACACGGTCCGCAGGGCGGCGCGTTCCGGCCTCGCAGTGGCCCATCAGGGCCAGAGCCAGATGATCGCGACGAAGTTCGGCTCCGTGGAAGCTGCACCCTTGACCCTGGCGAACAAGGGCGAACAGGCCTGCCAGGCCTTCCGGTTCTCAGATGCAACGGCTGAGTTCGGTTTCCAGGGCTGGCTCTGCGGATCTTCCGCTCCCGATGAGGCGCAGCTCGCCTGCTTCATCGACGGCATCGCCCTGACAGGCGCCGCCAGCCCGTCCTTGAAGGCGATCTTCGCTCAGGCAGATCGCAAGCGCACGGATGCCTGCGGGCCGAGCGCCCGCACGGCCTCGGTGGCGGTCAAACCTCCCGCCCGACCGTAACCGCGACTCGGTGCATGACATTGCAGCCATAGCCATTCGGGTTCCAGTTGGCGGCGCGGAAGGGCTGGGCACGACCTTGGCTGTCGGTCACGCGGGCATGGATCTCGTAATAGCCATCGCCGGGCAGAGCCAGATTGGCCTGCCAGCGCACCCAGTCATAGCGATTACGCGGCGGTTTCATGGATGCCTCGATCCAGGTCGCACCGCCGTCGAGGGTCACCTCGACCCGCGTCACGTCATCGTCGCCCGCCCAGGCGGCACCGCGCACCTCAATGGAGCGCGTGCCTTCCGAAAAACGCCCGCCATCGGCCGGCGCAGTAACGATGCTGCGCACCGGCATCGACTCAAGAACACGGGTTTCGACCCCTTCACCATCAGAGCCCGGCGGCAGGGGTTGAACCGGCATTCGATAGGAAAGCCCCGTCATGCCCGGCCCGTCATGCTCGCGGTCGCGGATCCAGATTCGCACGAGCCATTTCTGGCTCAAAGATCCCGGCCAGCCCGGCACGATCAGGCGTAACGGTCCGCCATGGATGAAGGGCAAGGGCTCGCCGTTCATGGCCCAGACGAGAAGCGTGTGCTCCTCGAGGGCTTTCTCGATCGGCACACCGCGGGACATGGCCTGATGCTGATAGTTGCCGTGTTTGTCCGGATCGGCGCCGAAATGACCGGTGAACAGTGCGGTCTTCTTCAGGCCAGCCTCGCGGAGAACATCCCCGAGCGAGACGCCCGTCCATTCGGCGCTGCCGGCGCCACCATTGGTCCAGGCATTGCCTTCGGCCTTGGGCGCGAAGAAGGAGCGGCCATTGCCGCCGCATTCGAGCACCATGCGGAAGGTCTTGTGCGGGAAGCGGCTTTTCAATTCCGCCAGCGTCAGCTGAAGCGGGCACTCGACCTCGCCATCGATGGTGAAGCTCCAAGCCTCTGCATTCTCTACCGGTGGAGGCAACAGGCCATTGTTGCGAACGAAGAAGCGCGCGATCGGCGTCGTCTCGTCGTCAAGGAACTCCTCGGGGGCCTCGGCAACCAGTGGTGTCTCGCCCAGAAGACTCAGACCCTTTTTTGCCGATAGATCGAAACCAAGCTTGGGCTTATCCTGCATCGGCCGTTGTCCTTCTCACCCTTTGGTAAATGTCACGCTTCAGCGGAACCATTTTAACGGCCTCGCCTTGTTCTGACAGTATTTGCATGTGTTGACGGCGCACAACAGAAGGTCCATGCGCCGTTCTTGGAGGATTACCCATGCACCGCTTCGCACTTTTGGGTCTGGCTTCATTGGCTGCGCTCACGACCATCTCGGTGGTGGCTGATGCGCAGGCCCAGGATCGTCCCCTCGTTCTCCGAGTCCAACCCCGCAGCTTCCTCGATCCCGGCCCAGTGGCGCCGGTCGGATCGCTGAATCGCTACGTCACGGCGCCGATGATCTCCTCCATTGCAAACCCGCCCTACGGTTTCCAGAAGGACCGCTTCGGCGAAGGCACGCTGCCCGATCCGATCGGAGGACCTTTCGTCGGCGCGCGCAACCCCTTCCCCATGTTCGGTGTTCCGGAAGTCGGGGTGACAGGCTCGATCCGATAATATTTCCCTAGCGCATCGTGCGGAAAAGTGGGCCCGGTTTTCCGCGCCCAACGATGCGCCAGTTAAAAATGAGCATCCGATGGATCCCAAAAGTGCATTCCACTTTTGGGTCTGATGCTACGGAAAGCCCCGGGCATGACCCGGGGCTTTTGCTGTTACGACTGGGCTTCCAGCTCCTTGACGATGGCATCGCCCACATCCTGCGTGCCGACCGCGTTCATGCCGGGGGCTGCGATGTCCTTGGTGCGGGTGCCGGAGGCGAGCACGTTGGCGATGGCCTTGTCCAGGCGATCCGCCTCGTCGAGGAGGCCGAAGGAATAGCGGAGCGCCATGCCGAAAGAGCCGATCATGGCGATGGGGTTGGCGAGACCCTTGCCGGCGATGTCCGGCGCGGAGCCGTGCACGGGCTCGTAGAGCGCCCTGCGCTTGCCGGTCGCCGGATCCTCGGCGCCGAGCGAGGCGGAGGGCAGCATGCCGAGCGAGCCGGTGAGCATCGCGGCGATGTCGGAGAGGATGTCGCCGAAGAGGTTGTCCGTGACGATTACGTCGAACTGCTTCGGGTAGCGCACGAGCTGCATGGCGCAGTTGTCGGCGAGCACGTGCTCGAGTTGGACGTCCGAGAACTCGGCCTTATGGACGCGGGTGACGACCTGACGCCAGAACACGCCCGTCTTCATCACATTGAATTTCTCGGCCGAAGAAACCTTGTTGCGGCGCTTCTTGGCAAGATCGAAGGCGACGCGCGCGATGCGCTCCACTTCGTGCGTGTGATAGAGCTGCGTGTCGACGGCGCGCTGGGAGCCGTCCTCCAGAGTCACGATCTCCTTCGGCTCGCCGAAATAGACGCCGCCGGTGAGCTCGCGCACGATCATGATGTCGAGGCCTTCCACCACCTCGCGCTTGAGCGAGGAGGCATCGGCCAGCGCCGGATAGCAGATCGCCGGACGCAGGTTGGCGAAGAGGCCGAGATCCCTGCGCAGACGCAGCAGGCCCGCTTCGGGGCGCACCGCATAAGGCACGCTGTCCCACTTCGCCCCGCCGACGGCGCCGAAGAGCACCGCATCGGCAGCCTGAGCGCGATCCATCGCGGCTTCCGAGATCGACGCGCCATGGGCGTCATAGGCCGAGCCGCCGACAAGATCCGTCTCGGTCTCGAAGCCGACGCCGCGCTTGCGGAACCAGCCCACAATCTTCTCGACCTCGCGCATGACCTCCGGGCCGATGCCGTCGCCGGGGAGAAGGAGAAGCTTGTGCGTTGCCATGGCAAGACCCTTGTTCTGTCGTGATCGAATTGCAGGGCTCTTAAAAGGCCGAACGGACGGCTTGGCAAGCTTTTGTCGCGTTGGTCGTTAGGCGAAGATCGGTCACTCGTTCACGATCCGCCGGTCCCTGGGCGTCCGCACGACCGTCACCGAACAGGGCGCCTCGGCCACGACACGGGACGAGACGCTTCCCAGGTAGCGCCGCAGAGCGGAGGAGGCCCGGGCGCCGATGACGATATGGTCGACATTGTTGTGGCGGGCGTAATCGACGAGCGCGGAAGCCGGATCGGGCGCCTCCAGCACGCTGTAGGTGATCCGCTCCTTGGGAACATCGAGCGCCGCGCCCCAGTGCCGGAGCTGAACAAGGCGCTGGACATGGAGGCTTCTCCCCTCCTCGTCCTCCAGGATGTCGACGGCGATGCGCGAGGTCTTCAGGATGTTGACGCAGGCAATGCGCGCCTCGCTTTCAATGGAGAGGATGCGGCCGATCATCATGCGCAAGGAATCGGCGAGATCTTCGCTTCCCGGCGACAGGTCGATGGCGGCGAGCACGATGGGCGCCCGCGACAGATGACCGGCGATGTTGGGCGCCTCCAGCGGTTGCGCCTTGCGCGCTTTGAGCCAGCGCCGGAAGGTTTTCACGCCGCCGTCCCGCTCCAATCGCTCGGCGCGCTCGGTCAGCTTCACCTGCGCGGGATTTTCCAGGTCCAGGGCCAATTGAGCCGCCGTGGCATAACGGTCGTCCGGATCGATCTCCAGGCAGCGCAGGATCACCTCCTGCAGCCAGGGCGGACAATCGGGATTGAGTGCCCGTGGGGGCACCGGATCGCGCCACAGGCGACGGCGGATCTGGCCGCCGCGCGGATTGCCGAAGGGGCGCTCGCCCGTGACGAAGAAATACAGCATCACGCCGAAGGCAAAGAGATCGCTGCGCGGATCGGCCCGGTCCTGCAGCACCTGTTCCGGCGCCATGTAGGGCGTGGTCCCGAAGGGCTCGCGAAACTCCTCGGCCAGGAGATCGGGCAGGCGCTCGTGCCGGGCAAAGCCGTAATCGATGAGAACCGCCTCGCCGCTCTCACGGATCATCACGTTGCTCGGCTTGATATCGAGATGGATCACATGCTGGAGATGCAGATCGTGCAGGGCATGCGCCACCTTCGCCCCGATGGCGACGACCTCGGGCCAGGGCAGGGGAACCTCGTCGAGCCGCGCCTTCAACGATTCTCCGGGAATCCGCTCCATGACGATGTAGGGCATGGGATCGAGCGGCCCCGCCGCGACGAAGCGGGGCACATGCGGGCCCGTCAGGCGCGGCATGATCATCTGCTCGGTCTCGAAGCAGACGATGGGCAGCGGATCGTCGCTGTCGATCAGCATCGGGATCTTCATGATCAGCGGCGTCGGGTCATCGTCACGCGTGACCGCCCAGAGCTGCGCCATGCCGCCGGTGCCAAGATTCTCCTCGAGGGTAAAACCGTCGATCACCATGCCTGGATGCAAGCGCCAGCGCATGAATCAGCGGCCCTGTTCGAGGCGAAGCGCCAGCTTTTCCGGCAGACCCGCCTCGCGCACCTTGCGGGCGGCGGTAGCCGTATCGTAGGGCACGCGCAGATAGCGCAGGGTCTGACGGGCGGTGTCGAAGACCGCGTAATTCGCCGCCGCCACTCCGTCGCGCGGCTGCCCGACGGCGCCGATCACCGCGAGCCACGTGCGGGTCGGCAGAAGCGGGATGTCATTGTTCGCCACCGGCGAGAAGGTGCCGACCTTGGCGGTGGTGCTCATGTGGTAAAGCATCGGCACATGGACATGCCCGCAGAAGGTGATATGCGCGTCCACCCGGCTGAAATGCCGGATCGCCTCCATGGGACCCGCCATGTAGTCCCAGTTGCGCGGGGCATAGCCGTTGGCGTGAACGTAAAGGACGCTCCCCTCCTCATGAATGAGGGGAAGGCCGGCCAGGAAACGCCGCTGCTCCATCCCGAGCTGATTGCGTGTCCAGCGGATCGCTTCCCGAGCCACGCTGTTCATATCCTCGTCGGAGCCGTCGATGGCCGCATCGTGATTGCCGAGAAGCGTCACGGCGCCCTTGTCCACGAGTCCCCTGACCGTATCGACCACCCAGGCCGGATCGGCGCCGTAGCCGACATAGTCGCCGAGAAAAATCAGACGATCGACATGAAGCAGACGCGCGTGGGCGAGGCAGGCCGACAGAGCCTCGCGGTTGCCGTGGATGTCGGTGAGAATGGCGATGAGCATGGAATCAGTACAACTCCAAACTCACTGCCACTGCAACTAGCGCATCGTGCGGAAAAGTGGATCCGGTTTTCCGCACGATGCGCTAGTCAAGGAAAGAAGCATCGGATCGATCCCAAAAGTGCAAATCCACTTTTGGGTCCGATGCTCTAGCTGATGGGGCTGCGGGAGGCGCGCGAGCTTACCCTCGCAGCGCTTCCAGCACCTTGCCGCCCGGACGGCCCCGCGGTTCAAGGCCGATGCGGCGCTCCACGTCCTTGATGGCCTCGCGAGTCTTGGCGCCGATCTTGCCGTCCGGCTCGCCCACGTCGTAGCCGCGGGCGGTGAGCAGCTGCTGCAGCTCTCGGCGCTGGGCGCGCGAGAGCGGCGGATCGTCGGTGGGCCAGGCGGTCTGGATGCCGGGCAGGCCCTTCAGCCGGTCGCCGAGCAGCGCGATGGCGAGCCCGTAGGATTCGGCCGCATTGTAGGAATAGACCGCGTCGAAATTCTTGGTGACGAGGAAGGCCGGGCCGTTGATGCCGGCCGGAATGATGATGCCGGCGGCGTAATTGCCCGCGAGCGGACGTCCGTCGACGCGACGCACACCCATGGCGGCCCAGGTGGCAAGCGGCTTCTTGTTCTTGCGCCCGGCAAGGCCGGCATTGAAGCTTTCCGGCAGGCGCACCTCGTAGCCCCAGGGCAGGCCGTTCACCCAGCCGGCTTTTTTGAGGAAATTGGCGGTCGAATGCACCGCATCCGGCACGGAGTTCATGATATCGCGGCGCCCATCCCCGTCGCCGTCGACGGCAAGCCGCTGAAAGGTCGAGGGCATGAACTGGGTATGGCCGAAGGCGCCGGCCCAGGAACCGCGCAAGTTCGCCGGGTTGATGTCCCCGTCCTGCACGATCTTGAGCGTCGCCATCAGCTCGCCCTTGAAATACTCGTTGCGGCGCGGCGCGTAGCAGACGAGCGTCGACAGCGACTGGATCAGCGGCCGGCCGCCGATATCCTTGCCGAAATTTGATTCCACGCCCCAGACGCCGGCGATCGCATGGCGGTCGACGCCGAAGCGCGATTCGGCCGAGGCGAGCGCCTGGCCCCATTGGCGCATGGCGGTGCGGCCGTCCTGCACCCGCTCCTCGTCGACGAGCGCCGAGAGATAATCCCAGATCGGCGTCTTGAACTCGGGCTGGTTGTTCATAAGATCGAGGATCGTCAGATCCGGCGTGACGCCGCGGGTCGCGACATCGAAAGCCTGGCCGGAAATGCCCTTGGCAGAAGCCTGACTGCGTAAAGAGGCGAGGCACGAGCCGAAATTGGCCTGAGCCATAGCCGGCGCGGCAGCAGCAAGGCTTGCGAGAACGAGAAGAGTGGGGGCAAGAATGGTGTTCATGCCCGGCACATTGCAGGGAATTTGGTTAATCTTGTGAAAACGGGACTGGAATCCGTTCTGTCCCTGTCATCCCCGGGCTTGTTCCGGGATCCACGCCTTTTAGATGCTGCAGTTCTAAGGCGTGGATGGCCGGGACAAGCCCGACCATGACGGATAATAGGCGAAGAGGTTAAGCCCAGGCGCGCTCGGAGAGCTTCTTCTCGAAGGCGTCGATGGCAGGCGCCTTTTCCATGGTGAGGCCGATGCCGTCGAGGCCGTTGAGCAGGCAATGCTTCTTGAACGGGTCGATATCGAAGGTGACCGAGCCGCCGTCGGGACCGCGGATTTCCTGCTTTTCCAGATCGATTGTGAGCGTGGCATTGGCGCCGCGCTCCGCATCGTCGAAGAGCTTTTCCAGGTCCTCGGGGCTTACCTTGATCGGCAGAATGCCGTTCTGGAAGCAGTTGTTGTAGAAGATGTCAGCGAAGCTGGTGGAGATCACGCAGCGGATGCCGAAATCGAGCAGCGCCCAGGGGGCGTG
Source organism: Microvirga sp. GN3 (assembly GCF_055792825.1). Taxonomy (NCBI): domain Bacteria; kingdom Pseudomonadati; phylum Pseudomonadota; class Alphaproteobacteria; order Hyphomicrobiales; family Methylobacteriaceae; genus Microvirga; species Microvirga sp. GN3. The sequence continues at coordinate 41,024 of NZ_JBVVAK010000038.1, read as the reverse complement.
CTCGCGGGACGAGCCGCAGCCGAAATTGTCGCCCGCTACCAGGATATTGGCCTTGCGGTAGGCCGGCTGGTTGAGCACGAAATCCGGGTTCTCCGAACCGTCCTCACGATAGCGCATCTCGGAAAAGAGGCCCGTGCCGAGCCCCGTGCGCTTGATCGTCTTCAGGTACTGCTTGGGGATGATCATATCGGTGTCGATATTGATGATCCGCAGCGGCGCCGCGACGCTTTCCAGCACGGTGAACTTGTCCATGGTCCTCACATCCCTTCGGGCGGCCATCGAGCCGCTGTCAGGTGCCTCATATCAAAGGCTTTTGATGACCGCTAGGCCAACGATGGTCGCGGCGGGATAGGCACTGGCCCTCAGCGCCAGAGATTCGTCTTGGCGAGGTCATAGACCTTGTCGGCGCGGCCGCTGAGCACAGCCTTGACCATGTAGAGGGTGAAGCCTTTCGCCATGTCGAGGGTGATAGACGGCGGCATGGCGACCTCCGTGCGGTTCACCACCGCATCGACCAGGACTGGCCCGCCATGGGCCAGGGCGGCGGCGATCCCCTCCTCCACCTCGGCCGGGTCCTCGAGCCTGATCCCACGAATACCGATGGCTCCGGCCATGGTTGCGAAGTTCGGGTTCTGAAGCTCCGTGCCGAAATCGAGAAAGCCGGTGGATTTCTGCTCGAGCTCGACGAAACCCAGAGTGCCGTTGTTGAACACCACGATCTTCAGGGGCAGGCGCTGCTGCGCCAGGGTGAGGAGATCGCCCAGCAGCATGGTGAAGCCGCCGTCGCCCGAAAGCGAGATCACCTGCCTGCCGGGAAAAGCGGCCTGCGCGCCGATCCCCTGCGCCATCGCATTGGCCATCGAGCCATGCCAAAACGACCCGAGAAGCTGCCGCTTGCCGTTCATTGCGAGATAGCGCGCCGCCCAGACCGTCGGCAGGCCGACATCACAGGTGAACACAGCGTCATCGGCCGCCTGATCGCTGATTGCCTTGGCAACCTGCTGCGGATGGATCGGCCGCTTGCCGGACTTTCCGACGGCGAGATCGTCCAGTGCCTGGCGCGCCTTGGCATAATGCTCCCGCGCTTTAGCGAGGTGCTTGCCATCGCTCTTCGGATCGAGAAGCGGCAGCAGGGCCGCTAAGGTCGCGCGAACATCGCCCACCACGCCGATATCGACCGCAACGCGGCGGCCGATCTGCTCACCGCGGATATCGACCTGCGCGATGCGCGTGTCGGCACCGTCCGGATAGAACTGGCGGTAGGGGAAATCGGTGCCGAGCATCAGCAGGACATCGCAATCGCACATGGCGTAGTAGCCGGACGAGAAGCCGATCAGTCCGGTCATGCCGACATCGTAGGGATTGTCCCATGCCACATGCTCCTTGCCGCGCATGGCATGCACCATGGGCGCCTGCAGGCGCTCGCCTAGGGCCATCAGCTCGTCACGAGCCCCGGCGCAGCCCGAGCCGCACAGGATCGTGATGCGCTTAGCGTCGTTGAGCAGAGTCGCGAGACGGTCGAGATCGTCCGGCGCGGGCGTAATGACGGGAGCCTGCGGCAGCAGCCCGTCGAGCTTGGTCGATGGCGCAGCGGCCGTCTGCAGGGCAACGTCGCCGGGCAGCACCAGCACCGACACACCGCGCTTGGCCCATGCCTCGCGGATGGCGACCTCGAGGGTGCGCGGCATCTGGCTGGGAGCAGAGACGAGTTCGCAATAATGGCTGCATTCGCGGAAGAGATTTTCCGGATGCGTCTCCTGAAAATAGCCGCTGCCGATCTCGGCGGACGGGATATGGGCCGCGATGGCGAGCACCGGCACGCGCGAGCGATGGCAGTCGAACAGACCATTGATGAGATGCAGGTTGCCCGGTCCGCAGCTTCCCGCGCAGACGGCGAGTTCGCCCGTCAGATGCGCCTCGGCGCCGGCCGCGAAGGCTGCGACCTCCTCATGCCGGACAGGGATCCATTCGATCCCGCCCTGGCGGCGAATGGCGTCGGTCAGACCGTTGAGGCTGTCACCGACAATTCCGTAAACGCGTTTGACGCCCGCAGCGGCCAGGATCTCGATGAATTGTTCGGCCACAGTCTGTGCCATGAATCCTCTCCTGAATAAGGACGGAATGCGGCCGCCGGGCGGCGAGCCGGTTTGTCGTCGGGCAGGAGCTATGTGGCGCAGCCTCAGGCCGATGGTAGCCTACAAGGCTTATCCCACCGCTGCCTCGATGACCGCCATGTCTTCATCGGAGAGGCCAAAGTGGTGGCCGATGCCGTGGACTAGCACGTTTGGTCACACCTTCAGAAAGGCCAAGCGGTCGTCGACGCGGCCTGGTGCGATTTCGAGAATATCAGCACTGACCACGCCTTCTGTGACGAACGGATCCTCCTGAACACGCGCTTCGAGATCGATGCGCGATGTGTTGTGGGCAAGTATCGCTCCTCCCATATTCGACTGGAGGCTCCCGGTTAGGAGGAAAACTTCTTCTTCGAAGCCGCGTTTGATCCAAGCATTATGCCCGTCCATGAGCTGCGGGGCTTTTGCCTTGTTGGCAAATCGAAGCGTGACGATGAACATAGGAGCTCCATAAAGAGGGTTGGGGTCAAGCGGGCTATTGAAGAGATGATCGCTCAAGGTGTTGCGCCTCGAGCCATGCATCCATGTCTTCCACCTCGCGGCGGATGAAGGCTTCGTCACGGAATGCCGTGGCGAGGGTAGCGACCCCCTGGCTTCGCATCAGGATGTGCAGGGCGAGCGTATCAGCGTCAGCCTCACGGCCAAGGGCTGCGAATTGGCCTGCGAGCCAATTGCGGAAAACGGTGAAGAGTTCAGCAGCATCGTCCTTGGTGAAGTGGTGGAGCTTGGCGAGTTCGTTGCAGAGCGTGCCGACAGGGCAACCATAGGCCATGATCTTCGCGCGATTCATAATGAGGATGTGAATGAAACTGCGGATGCGTTCGGCAGGGGTAGATGCGCTCTCTTCCCATGCATCGAGCATGGCTTCGGTATTTGCCATGCGTAGCGCGATGACTGCGCCGAGAATCTCATCCTTCGTCTTGAAATGGTAATAGAAATTTCCGCGCGAGAGCCCGACCGCCTTGGCGATATCGGCAAAGGACGTCGCCTCGAAACCATGCTCATAAAAGAGCCGGTCCGCCGCTTCTACGATCTGTCGGCGGGTATCAGTCGCTCCCATGCGATTTTTCCCTTGCCAGCGCCCTAGGGCATTTGTCCTAGAGAGGGCATAGGTCAATCGTCCTAGAATGTCAACGATAGCCTGAATGGCGCAATGTCGACTTTGAGAACTCTACTCAAATCGCGAGATCTGCGACCCAGGGGTGGGAGCAGAATTCGGTCGAGACAAGATGCTGGCAGCCGCTTAGCCGACGCATCCGGAATAGCATCTGTTGCCTGCCCGCCGACCGACGTGCCCCTCCATCATGAATTCTGCTCTTATCGTGCGGCCCTCATCCCGCCGCAGCTTCAATCGCCTCCATGTCATCGTCGGAGAGGCCGAAATGGTGACCGATCTCGTGGACCAGCACATGGGTGACGATGCCGCCGAGACTCTCCTCGTGCTCGGCCCAGTAATCGAGGATCGGGCGACGGTAGAGCCAGACCATGTTGGGGAACTGGCCTGTGTGCATCATCCCACCGCCTTGGGCGAGGCCGATGCCGCGGAAGAGGCCGAGCAGGTCGAAGGGCGTTTCGCACTCCATCTCGCGCATCGTCTCATCGTCGGGAAAGTCCTCGACCCGGATCACCACGCCCTCGCAGAGACGGCGGAACTCCTCCGGCAGGCGGGCATAGGCGTCCCGGGCCAGGGTTTCGAGATCGGCGAGGGAGGGAGCCTGGAGATCGGCTAAACTCGTCATGGTGTCAGAGGATTCTCAACTGGATCAGAAGCCATATGGCGAGGATGACGACGCCGATGAGCGATAGGGCGCGGCCAATGCGGCGGCCCCAGAGCTCGATCGGATCAGTGCCGCCGCCCTCGGCCGCCCCGATAGCGTCCTTGGCGCCGAAATGGTCTCCCGCGCGCTGTCCCATGCGGGCAAGCGCCGACGAACCGAGGGTCTCCGAATCCCGCTGGACCCGCTCCAGCGCTTCGCGCGCCTCACGGGCTTCCCGGTCCCGGTCACTCATGGATCCCTCCTCCAAACATTCACGCTTGCTTTACCATGGCGCTTGGATCGCGCCTTCGCAACGGAACGCCTCCGGCTCTCCGCCGTTAACAGCCCTGGATAGTTCAAGCGTTAACGAGGTAACGATGCGTAGGATGTTGAGTATCCTGGCTGCGGCCGGGCTGGTGGTTCTCGGCGCCGGTGCGGCTTCGGCACAGGGGGTGGATGTGCGGGTCGGTCCCTCGGGCGTTCGCGTGACGCAGGAGCGGCATTACGCTCCGCGCTATCGCGAGCGCATCGTCGAGCGGCGCGTGGTGCGCCCGGTCCGGTCGCGGACGGTCTGCCGGACCGTGATCCGCGAGCGGGTCCGTCCCAATGGCGTGGTGGTACGCCGTCCGGTCGAGGAATGCCGTCGCGTCTATGCCGGCCGGCGGGCCTATGTGGACTGAGCCATCGAGGCTTTTGTCTTGGAAAAGGCCGTGACCTCAGCGGGTCACGGCCTTTTCCCATAGTTTCATTGACGCTGCATGACGTCTGGCCGGCCCGGACGGTGGCGCGGATTTCGCCTTCTATGTCGAAGGCACTTGTCCTCGAGCATCTGGTTCGAGGTGTCGATCAAGGCATACATCTCTGTCACCTCGTCACGTCGCCTTCGCGCCGTTCGTGCGACCTACTCCTCAAAGCGACCTTTGGCGTCGCGGTCGTATCGTCTCGTGAGCGGAAACAGCGGCAACCAGGACTCGCGACGGATGGTCCAGAGTTCGTAGGTTGGCCTCAGTTGGTCGGGGGCATCCAGGGATCCCAGGTTCACTTCGATTTCGTCCGCGGTGCGTGAGAAAACGGACGAGCCGCAGCATGGACAGAAAAACCGCCCGGCGTAGTCGCGTGTTTCGCCGTCGATCGTCACCGCATCCTGAGGGAACACTGCGGAAGCGTGAAAAAGGGCCCCATGATGCTTGCGGCAATCGAGACAGTGACAAAGGCCGACCCGGTATGGGCGTCCCGACGCCACGATCCGGACTTTGCCGCACAGGCAGCCGCCGGTGAATCGGTCCATATTGCGTCTCCTCCGAAATCAAGCGGTCGGGATGGCTAAAACGAACCCCGTCGGGCGTCCACGACGCTCTACCCAGGATGCGATGTGCCGAGACAATCGTACCTTGGCTCATATGCCATCGAATGCGAGCATGGCCTTTTCGCCATGTTCTTCAGAGCGTGCCCGCCATCGTTTGCGAGCAGGAGGCGTTGTATTCTGCAATTCGCTCTTTGATCGATTTTCTCGGTCTACCGCGTTCTTTTGCGTCTTTGTCTAATTTGGCTTCGCGTTCGTTGAACACGGCACGACATTCCGGAAAGTTCGTCTGTCTCCATTGAGCAATCTCAATGTCTCGTTTCAGCCGCTCACGCCGGTTGTAGCAGACAGGAAAATCAGGCTTTGCGCCCGACTCGTTCGCGAGAAAAAATCGAAGCTCGGCATCCGGATATTGCCGCAGCATGCCGAGCGTTCTTTCGAACTCGCTTTGTTTCTTGGTGCATTCCCAGGAATGCTTCCGGGCAGCGGCATCGTCCCGCTTCTGCGCAAGAGCAGGATGAGCCGCCGCCAGCAGAAGGGCGACCGCCAGGGAGAAGATCGGCCATGAACGGTATGTCATGGCCGGATACTATATCAAAATGAGCGGATGTCCACGAACCGACCCGCGATGGCCGCTGCTGCCGCCATGGCTGGCGAGACGAGGTGCGTGCGGCCCTTGAAGCCCTGGCGACCCTCGAAGTTGCGGTTCGAGGTGGAGGCGCAGCGCTCATGGGGCGCGAGGCGGTCGGCGTTCATGGCGAGGCACATGGAGCAGCCGGGCTCGCGCCAGTCGAAGCCGGCGGCCTTGAAGATCTTGTCGAGACCTTCCGCCTCGGCCTGCATCTTCACGATACCGGAGCCGGGCACGATCATGGCGTTGACGCTCTCGGCAACGCGCTTGCCTTCGACCACCTTCGCCACTTCGCGCAGATCCTCGATGCGGCCATTGGTGCAGGAGCCGATGAAGACGCGGTCAAGCGTGATGTCGGTGATCTTCGTGCCGGGCGTGAGGCCCATATATTCCAGAGCGCGCCACTTGGAACGGCGCTTGTTCTCGTCCTGGATGTCGTCCGGGTTCGGCACCACACCGGCAATCGAGACCACATCCTCAGGCGAGGTGCCCCAGGTGACGATGGGCGGCAGGTTCGCGGCATCGAGCCGGATCTCGGTGTCGAAGAAGGCGCCCTCATCCGTACGCAAGCTATCCCAGTAGCGTACGGCTGCTTCCCAGGCCTCGCCCTGCGGCGCCTTGGGACGGCCTTTCAGATAGGCATAGGTCTTCTCGTCGGGAGCCACCATGCCGGCGCGGGCACCGCCCTCGATCGACATGTTGCAGATCGTCATGCGGCCTTCCATCGACAGCGACCGGATGGCCTCGCCCGCATATTCGATCACGTGGCCGGTGCCGCCGGCGGTGCCGATCTCGCCGATGATGGCGAGGATGATGTCCTTCGCGGTGACGCCGGCGGGCAGCTGCCCGTCCACGGTCACGCGCATGTTCTTGGCCTTCTTCTGGATCAGCGTCTGGGTAGCGAGCACGTGCTCGACCTCCGACGTGCCGATGCCATGGGCGAGCGAGCCGAAGGCGCCATGGGTCGAGGTGTGGCTGTCGCCGCAGACGATGGTCATGCCGGGCAGCGTGAAGCCCTGCTCCGGGCCCACCACATGGACGATGCCCTGGCGGGTGTCGAGCTCGTCATAATACTCGACGCCGAAATCCTTGGCGTTCTGGGCGAGCGTCGCAACTTGAGTGGCCGATTCCGGATCCTCGATGCCGTGCGAGCGGTCGGAGGTCGGCACGTTGTGATCGACCACGGCCAGAGTCTTGTGCGGCTGGCGCACCTGGCGCCCGGCGACGCGCAGGCCTTCGAAGGCCTGCGGGCTGGTCACCTCATGGACGAGGTGGCGATCAATGTAGAGAAGGCACGTCCCGTCATCCTGCTGATCGACGACGTGGTCGTCCCAGATCTTGTCATAGAGGGTGCGGGGCTTAGCCATGTGTCTCTTCCAACGGTCGAAAAATGGTGGTCTGGCGTGTTTAGCGGCCTCACGTCCGAACGGGAAGATGTCCTGAGCGCACACCGCCTTGAAACGATCGCATAGCAGACAAAGGGTATCGCGCAATTATATTTTTGTCGCGATTGCTTGCCGCCAAGCGTGCTTCACTACGTGCTTCACTAGCAAAAAGGCGCGGTTTCAGCCGCGCCTTTGCAATTCTGAAGATTGAGACGAGAGCCTTACTCGGCCGCAGCCGGGGTCTCGGTCTTCTTCTCGGCGCGCTCGGCGATACGGGCCGACTTACCGCGACGGTCGCGCAGGTAGTACAGCTTGGCGCGACGGACGGCGCCGCGGCGCACGACCTTGATGGACTCGACCAACGGCGAGTAGAGCGGGAACACGCGCTCGACACCTTCGCCGTAGGAGATCTTGCGGACCGTGAAGCTCTCGTGAAGGCCGGCACCCGAGCGGGCGATGCAGACGCCCTCATAGGCCTGAACGCGGGTACGCTCGCCTTCCTTCACCTTCACGTTGACGATCACGGTATCGCCGGGCTGGAAGACGGGAATGGTCTTGGCGAGCTTGGCAATCTGCTCCTGCTCGAGCTGCTGAATGAGGTTCATCGTAATACTCCTGCCGTTGCGTGGCCTTGAGCGATCTCAAAACCCGCGGGATTTCGGCGTCCTGTTTTAAGTTGAGGTCGCGCCTATACAGGAGATTGGGAGGATTGTCGAGCCTGTAAGCTGGCTGCCCTCCCACCCTCTGCGTCATCCCCGGGCTTGTCCCGGGGATCCACGCCTTTGCAGCGCTGCGGTTCTAAAGACGTGGATGGCCGGGACAAGCCCAGCCATGACGAAATGGGAAACCTGAGCTTCCAAGTCTCATTTCCGATCTGCTGGAGTGACCTCCGCGAACAGATACCGCTCGAACCAGTCCGGAAACGCCCGCGCCAAAGCTCTTGGCCCCTCCACCACGAGCCCCATCCGCTGCGCCTCGGCAAAGCTCACATCGCCCCGCCACCAAGCCACCAATGCCGGGAGGCGGGTCCGAACGCAGAGCGGCTCGGGAAAGCCCGGGTTCTGCGTGCAGAGCGAGACCTCGGCCTCCTTCATGAGCAGGAAGCGGGGCTGGCGCTGTCCTTCGATTTCGAAGCGGAGGACGATGGGCTCGGGCGGCAGAGCATCGGTGCGGACGCGCCGCTGCATATCGACGAGCACAGGCTCAAGATCGAGATCCTCATCCTCAGCACTCCGCGGCAACCAGCGCTGACCCCAGGTGCCGAGGGCACCGACGATGCCCATCAGCTCCCGGCCTGCTTCCGTCAGCGCGTATTCCGGGCCGTGCTCGCCTTCGATGCGTGTTACGGCTCCGACATGCACCAATTCCTGCAGGCGCTCGGAAAGCATGGTGCGGGAGATGCGCGGGATGCCGCGGCGGATGTCGTTGAAGCGCCGGCCGCCGCATAGCAATTCGCGCACCACGAGAAGCGTCCAGCGCCCGCCGATGGCCTCGTGGGCGCGGGCCACGGAACAGAACTGACCGTAATCTGCCATGGATGAAGCGCTACCATGGCAAGGAAGCTTGGAGAAGTCCGGATTCCGGACCTGACACGCGGTTCACCTCGGCCTATGAGGGCGGACGTTTTTGGACAAAGCTCATGACCGCACAGCCCCACACCATTCTCGACCGTATCGGCAACACGTCTCTCATCGGCCTGCGCAACATCCGTCCCGCCAATGGCGCCCGCATCCTGCTGAAATTGGAGAACGAGAATCCTACCGGCAGCATGAAGGACCGGATGGCGCTCGCCATGATCGAGGCGGCGGAGGCGGATGGGCGGCTCAGGCTGGGTGGCACCGTGGTCGAATATACCGGCGGCAGCACCGGCGTTTCCCTGTCGCTCGTCTGCGCCGTGAAGGGCTACCCGCTCGACATCGTCACTTCCGACGCCTTCGCACAAGAGAAGCTCGATCACATGCGGCTCCTCGGCGCGACGCTGCATATCGTGAAAAGCGACAGCGGCCGCATGACCGAGAAGCTGACCAAGGACATGATCGAAGAAGCCCGCATCATCGCGGAGGCGAAAGGCTCGTTCTGGACCGACCAGATGAAGAACCGGGACCAGATCGCGGCCTATCACCGGATGGCCGACGAGATCTGGCAGCAGACGAAGGGCCGCATCGACGGTTTCGTCCAGAGCGTCGGAACGGCAGCTTCCTTACGGGGAATCGCAGAGGGCCTGCGGCGCCATCATGACACGATCAGGATTGTTACCGTCGAGCCTGCGGAATCCGCCGTGCTCTCCGGCGGCCCTTCGGGCGCGCACAAGATCGACGGGATCGGCGCAGGCTACGTTGTGCCGCTCTGGCAGCAGACCATCGCCGATGGGATCGAGCGTGTCTCGACGGAAGAGGCCATGGCGATGGCGTTCAGGCTCGCACGCGAGGAAGGTTTGTTTGCCGGCACGTCCACCGGCGCCAACGTGATCGCGGCCCTGCGTCTGGCCGAACGACTGGGACCGGATGCAACCATCGTCACGGTGATGTGCGATACGGGCATGAAATATCTGAAAACGTTTGGAGCGAGGCTCGGAGCGAATGCCGCTTCAGGATGAGGGCTGACGCTCCAGGAATTCAACGACGATGCCGTCGGGATCCTTGCAGAAGGCGACCTTGCGGATGAGCTCCGCATTCACCGCCTGACGCGGCGCAATGGTGAAGTCCACACCGGCGGCGCGAAGCGTGTCGTAGACCGCCTCGACATCGTCGACACGAAACGTGATGTGGCGGATTCCGGCCTCGGTGATCGGAACCTCGCACGCCGGCGTTTTCGCGCCGGCAGCCGGCTCGACGATTTCGAGCATCACGCCGCCGATTTCGAGAAACGCGATGCGCCCGCCCTCGCCCGTGCGCTTGACCAAGACTTCCTTCAGTCCCAACAGTCCGCAATAGAACGCGATAGTCTTGTCGAGATCGCTGCTGGTCATGCCCACATGCTCGAAACCCTGCACCATCGATATGTCTCCTTTGTTCAACGCTGGACTGCGATGAGCAGGAACATCGGACGTTCGCGCTCTTCCGCCCATTCGGGGTGAGCGGCGGTCTGCACATCGCTCGGCGCCCATTCCTCCACATGCGCGATCGTGAAGCCGGCGCGAATGAGCAGGTTGAGGTTGGTTCCGAGCGTGCGGTGCCGCTTGATCACGCCGTCAGTGAGCCAATTCGTCCGACGCAGACCTTCCTTCTGATAGGAATCGAGCGGCCATGTCTTGCGGCCGTCCGGGCCGAGGGACCAGCCAGCTTTCGTCGGCGCCGTGAAGATCGGGTGCTCGACCGAAAAGACGAATTTTGAGCCAGGAGTAAGAGCACGGTGCAGTTCGGTCAGGAGACCGGAGAGATTTTTGATGTAATGCAGCGCGAGCGAGCTATAGGCGAAGTCGAATGTCTCGGCGCCGAGATCGAGCTGTTCGAGATCGGCGCGGCGATAGGTGATGCCGGGATCGGACGTCATCTCTGCCGCCCGTGCCAGCATGCGCTCAGAGACATCGAGGCCGAGCACGCGCTGCGCGCCATGCTCGCGCGCCCAGCGGCAGAACCAGCCATAACCGCATCCGAGATCGACGATCCTGCGGCCGCTGAGATCAGGAACAAGAGCCCGCAGCGAGGGCCATTCCGGGGCAGCGGACAAGCCGTCTTGCGAACGCGGAAGGCGGCTGTAGTTTTCGAAGAATCCAGGATCGTCGTAGATGTTCTGCGTTGTCATGTGCGACTCCCGGATTGGCCTTCACTCCAAAAGATCTGGCCGCCGCTCGCGCGTGATCCGCTCCGATTCCGCGCGGCGCCAGCGCTCGATCATGGCATGGTTGCCGGAGAGAAGCACATCGGGAATGGGCCGCCCCTCCCATTCGCGGGGACGCGTGTAATGCGGATATTCGAGGCGGTTCGACTCGAAACTCTCCTCGGTACCGGAGGCTTCCTTGCCCATGACGCCGGGCAGAAGCCGCACGCAGGCATCGAGCACGATCATCGCCGCCATCTCGCCGCCGGAGAGCACGTAATCGCCGATGGAGACTTCCTCCAAGCCGCGCGCCTCGATCACGCGCTCGTCCACGCCCTCGAACCGACCGCAGACGATGACGACGCCCGGACCGGCCGCGAGTTCACGCACACGCGATTGCGTCAGCGGCTTGCCGCGCGGACTCATGAGAAGCTTCGGGCGCGGATCGTCCGCCGGCACATTGGCGTCGATGGCTGCGGCCAGTACGTCGCAGCGGATCACCATGCCGGGACCACCGCCGGCCGGCGTATCGTCCACCGTGCGGTGACGGCCGAGGCCATGGTCGCGGATGTTCTTCGCCGTGAGCGACCACACGCCGCGCGCGAGCGCATCGCCCGAGAGCGACATGCCGAGCGGGCCTGGAAACATATCGGGATAAAGGGTGAGGATGGTGGTGGAAAAGCTCACGCCTCGTCCTCAGGCTCGGGTGCAGGTTTCGCCTGTTCGAACAGATCGTCCGGTGGCGATGCGATGACGCGCTTGCCCGCTATATCCACAGTCGGCACGAAGGCCTTGGTGAAGGGCAGGAACGCCGTCGGGCCTTTTTGCGTGGGCGCGATTTCCAACAGATCGCCACCGCCGTAATTGGGCACGTCGACCACTTTGCCGACGATCTCGCCCGCTTCGGTCTGAACGGAAAGGCCGATCAGGTCGGCGAGCAGGAATTCGTCATCCTCGTCGGGCGGCGGAAGCTTGTCGCGCGCGACATAAAGCTCAACGCGGTTGAGCGCCTCAGAGGCTTCGCGCGTGGTAACGCCGTCGACGATTGCGATGAGTAGATCGAGCGCCCCGCCGGGAGCAGGCCGCACGTTCTTGAGAGAATAGGTTTTGCCGTTGGATGCGATCAGCGGCTTGTAATCGGCAATCGCCTGCGGATCGCCGGTATGGGATTTCAGCCGCACCTCGCCTTTCAGGCCATGGGCGCGGCCGAACTCGCCGACGAGGACGAGATCGTCTTGTGGCTGCACGACTCGCCCTCCCCCCTCCGCGGGGGAGGGTGGCGAGCGGAGCAAGCCGGGAGAGGGGGCGTTCTTCGATTGAGCGCGGCCCCTCTCCCGCCTCTCGCTGACGCGAGAGGCACCCTCTCCCGCTTCGGGGAGAGGGTTGGAGCCACGCATATTCGAACGCCCCCGCTTCATTGGGATGCTTACGCAGCCTCGCCTTCGCCGGCGGCAGCCGCAGCGGCCTTCTCGGCAGCGCGCTCCTGGGCCTTCTTGCCCGGGACGGCCTTCTGCGGATTGTTGCGCGGCGAACGCTTCAGGAGGCCGGCGGCGTCGAGGAAGCGCAGGACGCGGTCGGTCGGCTGGGCGCCCTTGGCGAGCCAGGCCTGGATCTTCTCGTTGTCGAGAACGACGCGGCCGGCATCGTCCTTGGCCTTCATCGGGTCGTAGGTGCCGACCTTCTCGATGAAGCGGCCATCGCGCGGGGAGCGCGAATCGGCAACGACGATGCGGTAATAGGGACGCTTCTTCGCACCACCACGGGTGAGACGGATCTTCAGGGACATTTTTAGCTCCTAATGTTTAGGCTTTTCACCAAATTCGCTGATCAGGCGTTCGATAGAGGACTCGTCCTCCAAGTCACCCGCGGTTCGGAACACTTCCACATCGGTTGCACCGTCCTCGAGCAGATCAATCTCCCAGTATTCACCGGGAACGCGTGCGAGAACGGTGAGCCCGTCCTCACGGAAGAAGCGGATCTCATTCCAGATTCCCGCATTCTCCAATCTCCTTGACAGCGCATGAGCGCGCTGAAGAAGCTCAGCAGCTGTCATTTCAAAACTCACTTCTTCTTGCCTCCAAACGGGAAGCCGCCGATTCCCGGGAGCCCCGGGATCTTGCCGCCACCCAGGCCGGGCAGGCCCGGCACACCCTTCGGCATGGGCGGAAGGCCGCCGGCGCCGCCAGGGAAGTCGGGCAGCTTGCCGCCCATCTGCTTCTGCAGTGCCTCGATCTGCTCCGGCGTCGGCTGGGGCATGCCACCGCCACCACCGATGCCGAACATCTTTCCGAGCGCGCCGGCCATGCCCTTGCCCTTGCCGCCGCCCATCATCTTCATGACGTCGGCCATCTGGCGGTGCATTTTCAGCAGCTTGTTGATCTCCTCGACCTTCGCGCCGGAGCCCGCCGCAATGCGCTTCTTGCGCGAGGCCTTCAGGATATCCGGGTTGCGGCGTTCGGAGGGCGTCATGGAATCGATGATGGCGCGCTGGCGCTTGATGATCTTGTCGTCGAGATTGGCGTTCTCGAGCTGCGCCTTCATCTTGGCGACGCCCGGCAGCATGCCCATCAGACCGCCGAGGCCGCCGAGCTTTTCCATCTGGCTCAGCTGATCGCGCAGGTCTTCGAGATCGAACTTGCCCTTGCGCATCTTCTCGGCCATGCGCTGGGCCTGCGCCTGGTCGAAATTCTCCGCTGCCTTCTCGACGAGCGAGACGATGTCGCCCATGCCGAGGATGCGGTTGGCGACGCGGCTCGGGTGGAACTCCTCCAGCGCATCGACCTTTTCGCCCGTACCGATGAGCTTGATCGGCTTGCCCGTCACAGCGCGCATCGAGAGCGCGCCGCCGCCGCGGGCATCGCCGTCCATTCGCGTCAGCACGATGCCGGTGACGCCGAGGCGCTGATCGAAGGCGCGCGCGGTGTTGACCGCATCCTGGCCGGTGAGCGCATCGGCGACGAGCAGCACCTCGTGCGGATTGGTGGCGGCGCGCACATCGGCCGCCTCGACCATCAGCGCCTCGTCCACGGTCACGCGGCCGGCGGTGTCGAGCATCACCACGTCGTAGCCGCCGAGACGCGCGGCTTCCATGGCGCGGCGGGCGATCTGCACCGCCGACTGGCCGGCGACGATGGGCAGCGTGTCGACACCGACCTGCTTGCCGAGCACCGCGAGCTGCTCCATCGCGGCCGGTCTGCGGGTATCGAGGGAGGCCATGAGCACGCGGCGGTTCTCGCGGTCCGTCAGGCGCTTGGCGATCTTGGCCGTGGTGGTCGTCTTACCCGAACCCTGGAGACCGACCATGAGGATGCCGACGGGCGGAACCGCATTGAGGCTGATCACCTCCGCGTCCGAGCCCAGCATCTCGACGAGCTGGTCGTGGACGATCTTGACCACCTGCTGGCCGGGGGAGACCGACTTGACCACCTCGGCGCCGACGGCGCGGGAACGCACCTTGTCCGTGAAGGAGCGCACGACCTCAAGCGCCACGTCAGCCTCGAGCAGAGCGCGGCGGACCTCACGCAGGGCCGCGTTGACATCCTCCTCGGTGAGCGCGCCGCGGCGCGTCAGCCCGTTCAGGATATTGGAAAGCTTGTCGGAAAGGCCTTCGAACATGATCACTCAATTCCTTTTGCGATGAGAGGTACATCGCTCTTGGCAAGGGCCTTTTCAAAGTGGTCGATCGCCGCCTTGAACTTGTCGCGGCAGCCGGGATTGCAGAACCCGACGACCTCGCCGCGATAGAGGGTGAGCGAATCCGCCGCGATCGGCTTTCCCGACCACGGGCAGGTCTCGTTGACCGCGTCCTCGATGCGCAATGTGTCGTCCGACATCCGTCACCATTCCTGACGCGAGACCAAATAAAAGCGCGCCCGAGGGCGCATCGCGCTGTCGGACGTTGACCTCCAGCCTCTCGGGCTGGTCGGCGGCTCAAAAGGGCTCGCTCTACAGATTTGCGGTCAGCACGTAAGGGGAAAAGGCAGCAGAGTCAAGGAAAAGGCCGAAGATGCGATGTCTTAAGGCCTCCCCAAGCTGTCATCCCGGACGAAGCGCAGCGAAGATCCGGGATCGTTTGCGGTACACGCGCCATACTTGCCTTACGATCCCGGATCAGCTGCGCTGTCCGGGATGACGCTGCGTGCTCTTGCTTATCAGTCTCAGCATCCCCACGCTTAAAGCTTCACCACAGACAGTACCTCAATGAACCGCCGCACCCTCCTCAAGGCCCTCGGCCTTCCCGTCCTCGCTGCCACCGGCGCTCTCGGCTGGATGACGGCCGCCCGGGCGACCAACCGCTATTACGAAGGTCCGATCAGCGATCATTTCGACGGCGTGCGGTTCTTCTCGCCGAGCCAGCCGCAGGACAAGGGGTTTCTGGAGCTTGCCCGCTGGCAGCTCGGCGGCGGGCGCAAGGACTGGCCTGAAACCTTTCCGAGCCCGTTCCGGGACAAGCCTCCGGCCGTGGTGGAGGGCTTGCGCACGGCGCTGATCGGCCATGCCTCGTTCCTGATTCAGGTGGCGGGGCTCAACATTCTCACCGATCCGGTGTTTGTCGAGCGAGCGAGTCCAGTCTCCTTCGCCGGCCCCAAGCGGGTCAATCCGCCCGGCATCGCCTTCGAGGATCTGCCGCCGATCCATGCGGTGCTGATCACGCATAACCATTACGATCATCTCGACATCGAGACCTTGGGGAGGCTCTGGCAGCGATATCGCCCCAAGTTCATCGCGCCGCTCGGCAACGATGCGGTCATCCGGGCCGAACTCCCGGACATCCCGGTCGAGACGCGGGACTGGGGCGGATCGGTGGATCTCGGCAACGGCGTCACGGTCCATGTCGAGCCCGCCAATCACTGGTCGGCGCGGGGCATCAACGACCGGCGCATGGCCCTCTGGTGTGCCTATGTGCTCACCACGCCTCAGGGCACGATCTACCATATCGGCGATACCGGCTTCGGCGACGGCAAGATTTTTCACCGGGTGCGCGAGCGCTTCGGACGCCTGCGCCTCGCTCATCTGCCCATCGGCGCCTATGAGCCGCGCTGGTTCATGGAGCCGCAGCATATGAACCCGGAGGATGCGGTAAAAGTGCTGCGCATCGTCGAGGCGGAGCAGGCACTCGGCCACCATTGGGGCACGTTCCGGCTCACCAACGAGGGCGTCGACGAGCCGCCACAGGAGCTGACGGCAGCGCTCCAGGCGGCCGAGATTCCGGCGGAAAGGTTCAGGGCGTTGCGGCCCGGGGAGGTGTGGACGCCGCCGTCAGCGTGAGAATCTGAGCCGTCAGCCCCTGTGGATCGTCCACGAGGCAGGCGGCGCCTGCCTCCGACAGCTCCTGCCGGGAGCCATAGCCCCAGGTCACGCCAATGGACGTGATGCCGTTCGCCTTGGCGCCGATGGCGTCGTGCTTCCGGTCACCGATCATGACGGCGCCTGCGGGATCGAAGCGCTCCTGCTCGAGAATATGCCGGATGAGATCGCGCTTGTCGGCATTTCGGTTGTCGAGCTCGGAGCCGTAGATCTCGATGAAAAAGCGCGACAGGTCGAAATGGTCGAGGATCCGTCGCGCGAAGACATGCAGCTTCGACGTCGCGACATAGAGGCGGGTGCCCTTCTCCTGCAGATTCTGGAGCAAGGTCGGAATGCCGGCATAGACCTCGTTCTCGAACAGGCCGACATCGCTGTAGCGCTCACGGTAGAGGCGCACGGCCTCCTGAACGTCCTCGGCCCTGCCCAGAAGCTCCGTGAAGCCTGCGATCAGCGGCGGCCCGATCATCCAGGTCAGCGCATCTGCCTCCGGAACGGGGCGGCCGAGCCTTTCGAGCGCATATTGTACCGAGCGGGTGATGCCCGTTTTCGGATCCGTCAGGGTCCCGTCGAGATCGAAGAGGGCGATCATTCTTTCGGCTGAACGTAGATGTTCACCTCGAAATTGGTGTCCTGCGAATCCGTGAAGTCGCTCACGTATTCCTCGATGAAGGCGTCCTTGGCGACGATTTCCTTGATGTCGAGATAGGCCGTGATCGTCTCGTAGGTGCCGTCGATCTCGTCATAGGCATCCTTATGCACGAAGCGGAAGGACTTGCCCTCCGGCGTCTTGCCGAACTTGATCTCGGGTGTGAGCTCGGTCTTGCCCTCCGGCACTTGGGCAATCGGCACCATCGCCTCGTATTTGAAGCCGTTGTCGTCCGTGTCGACGAAGATCGTCAGCGGGCGGCCCGTCGGCGCGATCCCGGCCTTCTTCAGCTCGCCCTCGATCTTGGCAAAGGCCTCTTTCAGATTGGTGAAGGCATCGTCCCAGGTGCTGATGCCCTTGAGCACCACCGTGGGCTTTGCCATCAGCACGCCCTCTTCCACGCCGGTCGGATCGCTCGGGTTCGGGAACAGGGTCGTGCGCCCGGCTTGTTGGGCAGGCGCGGATGTGGTCGGTGCCGGAGCTGGAGCGGCTGGGGCCGGCTGCGCAGTTGCCGGGGCCTGAGGGGCCGCGGGCGGCTGTATCGGGGCCGGGCTCGGGGTGCTCTGCGGCGCGGCAGGCGTGACCGGACTTGCCGGAGCGGAAGATGAAGCCGGAGCCTTGGGTGCGGCCGGCGGCGGATTGGCCACTGGGGGCGTCTGCGCAAGCGCCACGCTCGAGCAGAGGGCGAGAACGAGTAGAAGACCTGTAGAGCGCAGCCGCATGAAAAAGACGCCTCACCCGCGAATCACGAAGGGATATGGGGCAGCACCATAGGGGGGATTTGTTGCAGCGGCGAGGCCGTCCGTGCGCCTCTGTGGAGGGCGGATTGCAGCAGGCCGTCCATTCATGGGATGCACAAAAATCCTCTGGCCGGGTGCCTGACGCCCTCTCGGAACATCATGTCTCTGGCCTATGCTCAAGTCGTCATTGTCCCTCGTTGAGGCCGCCCAAGGAATGGAAGATTTTCTGATTTTCGCGTTGATCGGCTTCGGGGCCCAACTCGTCGACGGGGCGCTCGGCATGGCGTTCGGCGTGCTCTCGACCACGAGTCTTCTCGCCTTCGGCATACCGCCGGCGACCGCCAGCGCCGTCACCCATGTGACGGAGATCTTCACCACCGCCGCGTCCGGCGCTTCCCACGTGGCCCATCGCAACGTGAACTGGCATCTGGTGGCCCGGCTCGCACCGGCCGGCATGATCGGCGGCGCCATCGGGGCCTTCATTCTCTCCAACATCGACGCGAAGACGATTCAGCCCGTGGTGTCGGCCTATCTCATGGGAATCGGCCTCTACATCGTTTTCAAGGCGTTCCGGCCGCTCTGGCCCCGCGCGGTGCGGGACTGGATGGTGCCCTGGATCGGCGCCGGCGGCGGCGTCCTCGATGCCATGGGCGGTGGCGGATGGGGGCCCATCGTCACGAGTTCCCTGATCGGTCGCGGCCACGCCCCCCGGCAGGTGATCGGCTCCACGAACCTGACCGAGTTTCTCGTCACCTCGGTGATTTCCGCCACCTTCATCCTGAGCCTGGGCTGGTCGGAGCTGAGCTCGGCCGCAGGCCTCATCCTCGGCGGCGTCCTGGCGGCTCCCCTGGGCGGCTTCGTGGTGAGCCGCGTGCCGACCCGGCCCCTCATGGTCGCGGTCGGCCTGATCATCATCGCCACCAGCATCCCCCGGATCGTGCAGGCCTTTTAGACGATAATGCCGCAGACGAGTGCGATCCCTCTCGCGATTTTCGGCATTTTAAGCCATATACGCCCGCATGAGTGCCCTTTCGAACAGCCGCTTCCTGAAAATGAACGGTCTCGGCAACGAGATCACCGTGCTCGACCTGCGCGGCTCCGCCCATCACGTGAGCCCAGCGGAAGCGCGCGCCATCGCGGCCGATCCGCGCTCGCGCTTCGACCAGCTCATGGTGCTGCACGATCCGGTGACGCCGGGCACAGACGCCTTCATGCGCATCTACAACACGGACGGTTCGGAATCCGGCGCCTGCGGCAACGGCACCCGCTGCGTCGCCTGGGCGATGACGGCCGATCCGGCCATGAGCCGCCCGGTCGAGGGCGATCTCGTGCTCGAGACCAAGGCCGGTTTGCTGCCGGTGGAACGCGTCTCGGACACGGTGTTTACCGTCGATATGGGCCCGCCGCGCCTCGCCTGGAGCGAGATTCCCCTGCGCGATCCCTACCCGGATACCCGCACCATCGCGGTCGACACCAGGCTCCCCGAGGCACCCGAGCTTCAGGGTCCTTCAGCGGTCAGCATGGGCAACCCTCACGTCATCTTCTGGGTCGAGGACGCGCGGGCCTATGACCTCGCCGCCATCGGCCCGGTCTTCGAGCACGATCCGGCGCTTCCCGAGCGCGCCAACATCTCGTTCGCTCAGGTTGCGAGCCCGGACCACATCGTGCTGCGCGTCTGGGAGCGCGGCGCTGGCGCCACGCGTGCCTGCGGCTCGGCCGCCTGCGCCACTCTCGTCGCGGCGTCGCGTAAGGGCCTGACCGGCCGCAAGGCCGTGGTGACGCTGCCCGGCGGCGACCTCGTCATCGAATGGCGCGAGAACGACGGCCACGTGCTCATGACCGGCCCGACCGAGCTGGAGCACGAGGGTACCTTCTCCCCCGCCCTGTTCACCGAGGTGGCGTGATGGCGGTCGAGGTCGTCACCTTCGGCTGCCGGCTCAATACCTACGAGTCGGAGGCGATGCAGCGCCACGCGGAGGAAGCGGGCCTCGGCGAAGTCGTGATCGTCAACACCTGCGCCGTCACCGGCGAGGCGACGCGCCAGGCGCGCCAGTCGATCCGCAAACTCGCGCGCGAGAAGCCGAATGCCCGCATCGTCGTAACCGGCTGCGCCGCGCAAGTGGAGCCTGAGACCTTCGCGGCCATGCCCGAAGTGTCGCAGGTCGTCGGCAACCACGAAAAGATGAAGGCCGAGACCTGGGCCGGGATGCGCGACTTTGGCATCGGCACGAGCGAGAAGGTTTTGGTCAACGACATCATGGCGGTGAAGGAAACCGCCGTACATCTCATCGACGGCATGCGCGGCCGCACGCGCGCCTTCGTGCAGGTGCAGAACGGCTGCGATCACCGCTGCACCTTCTGCATCATCCCCTACGGCCGCGGCAATTCCCGCTCCGTGCCCATGGGCGCGGTGGTGGAGCAGGTGCGGACCCTTGTGGAGCACGGCTCGCGCGAGGTGGTGCTCACCGGCGTCGACATCACCAGCTACGGCAAGGACCTGCCCGGCGAACCGAAGCTCGGCACGATGGTGAAGAGCCTTTTGCGCCACGTGCCGGAGCTGGAGCGCCTGCGCATCTCTTCCATCGACTCGGTGGAGGCCGACGACGACCTTCTCGACGTCATCGCCAACGAGTCCCGCCTGATGCCGCATCTGCATCTCTCGCTCCAGGCCGGCGACGACATGGTGCTGAAGCGCATGAAGCGCCGCCATCTGCGGAAAGACGCGATCGCCTTCTGCGAACAGGTGAAGAAACTTCGCCCCGATATGGTCTTCGGCGCCGACATCATCGCGGGCTTTCCGACCGAGACGGAAGAGATGTTCGCCCGTTCCCTCGACATCGTCGAGGAATGCAGCCTGACGCATCTCCACGTCTTCCCCTTCTCGCCCCGCCCCGGCACCCCGGCCGCGCGCATGCCGCAGGTCGCCCGCGACGTGGTGAAGGATCGCGCCCGCCGCCTGCGCGAGAAGGGCGAGGCTGCGTTGTTGAAGCATCTCGGTGAGGAGGTCGGTGCGCGTCGCAACGTGCTGATCGAGTCGAACCGGCTCGGCCGCACGGAAGGCTTTACGCTGGTTCGCTTCGACAGGCCTGTCACGCCAGGCGAGATCGTGCCGACCACCATCGCGGGGCACGACGGCAAGGATTTGCTGGCGGCGTAACATGACCGTCATTCCGGGGCCGCGAAGCGGAACCCGGAATCGTAAGCCGTATGTAGTGCCTTAAATTTCGGACGATCCCGGATCGGCTGCGCCGTCCGGGATGACACCGCAGGCCTCCACCCGTTCCCGCATATGCTCGGGTACCGGAGCCTCCACGGAAATCGGCGGCTTCTTCGGGTAGAGCGGCACGGTGACGCTTCTCGCGTGCAGGTGCAGGCCCGGGCCGTTGAAGCGCGGGGCCGTGCCGTAGATCGGATCGCCCAGGATCGGAAAATTCATCGCCGCGCAATGAACCCGCAGCTGATGGGTACGGCCGGTGATGGGGCGCAGTTCGAGGAGAGACAGGCCCTCGCCCCGCCCCAAGACCCGCCAATGCGTCAGCGAAGGCTGGCCCTTCGGATCCACCTTCATCCACCAGCCGCGGTCGGGCGATTTCGGCGCAAGCGGCAGATCGATCTCGCCCTCGTCGGCCTGAGGCCCGCCCTCGACCACGGCCCAATAGACCTTGTCGACCTCGTTCTTGCGGAAAAGCTCATTCAACCGCGCGATGGCCTTCGGGTGGCGGCCGAGCACGAGGCAGCCGGAGGTGTCCTTGTCGAGACGGTGCGCAGCCTCCGGCCGGCGCGGCAAACCGAAGCGGAGGGCATCGAGATGATGAAATAGGGTCTCGCCCCCCTTGGGGCCAGGATGCACCGGCAGCCCGGCGGGCTTGTCGATCACGAGCATCAGGGCATCGCGATAGAGCAATCGGCTTACTATCTCTTCCGCATTCATGACGCCTCGGCTAGAGCATCGGACCCAAAAGTGGAAGCCACTTTTGGGATCCATCCGATGCTTAAGCTTCATGGTGGCGCATCGTTCGGAGCGAACCCGTAGGGTCGCGTCAGCGGCCCGTAGGGCCACGCCCGTGAAAACCGGATCCACTTTTCCGCACGATGCGCTATGGAGGCACGCGCGTTAAAGCAAGCACAGTGTTGACAAGGCAAAGCAAGACCCATGGCCGAAACGAAGCCCGACAAGCCCGGTTTCCTCTCCCGTCTGTTCGGGCGCAAGGCTGATACCCCCGTCGCACCCGAACCGGCACCGGAGACGCCGCAGGCCGGCGGCGAGCCGGAGGCGATGCCGTCTCCGCCTGCGACCGCTGCGGACGATCTCACGGCCGCTCCCCCAACCGTGACCACGGCCTCTCCCGACACGCCGGAAGAGAGCAAGACGCCGCCGGAACTGGCAGGCGCCGATCTCCAGCCTGTGGAAGGTTTCGAGCCGGAGGGTGCCGCGCCGCTGGAGCCGCTGCCGCAGATCGTGACCGAAGCAGGCCCCGTGCTGAGAGCGGACATTCCGGCCGCGGATCTGCCGGCCCTTGAACCTGCACCCGCCGAGGTCGTTCCCGCTCCGGCTCCGGAACCCAAGCCTGCCGCTTCTCGCGGCTGGTGGCAGCGCCTGACGGAGGGCATGCGCCGCACCTCGTCCTCCCTGTCGGAGAGCGTCACCGGCCTCTTCACCAAGCGCAAGCTCGACGATGCCACGCTCGAAGAACTCGAGGATGCCCTGGTCCAGGCCGATCTCGGCGTGTCGACCGCCATGCGGATCACCGAGGCGATTGCGTCGGGCCGCTACAACAAGGAGATCTCGCCACAGGAGGTAAAGGCCATCCTCGCCGGCGAGGTGGAGAAGGCGCTCCAGCCCGTCGCCCAAGCCCTCACCATCGACCGCACGAAAAAGCCCTTCGTGATCCTCATGGTCGGCGTGAACGGGGCGGGCAAGACCACCACCATCGGCAAGCTCAGCCAGAAGTTCCGCCAGCAGGGCCTGAAGGTGATGCTCGCCGCCGGCGATACCTTCCGTGCCGCCGCCATTGAGCAGCTGAAGGTGTGGGGCGAGCGTGTCGGCGCATCGGTCCTCGCCCGCGAGCAGGGCGCCGATGCGGCGGGCTTGGCGTATGACGCCCTCCAGGAGGCGAAGGCCAACGGCACCGACGTGCTCCTGATCGACACGGCCGGCCGCCTGCAGAACAAGGCCGGTCTCATGGCCGAGCTCGAAAAAATCGTGCGCGTGGTGAAAAAATTCGATCCAAGCGCGCCGCACGCCACGCTGCTCGTGCTCGACGCGACGGTGGGCCAGAACGCCATCAGCCAGGTCGAGCTGTTCCAGAAGGCGGCGGGCGTCACGGGCCTCGTGATGACCAAGCTCGACGGCACGGCGCGGGGTGGCATCTTGGTGGCACTTGCTGCCAAGTTCGGCTTGCCAGTGCATTTCATCGGGGTCGGCGAGGGCGTGGAGGACCTGGAACCTTTCACCGCACGGGATTTCGCAAAAGCCATTGCCGGGTTAGAAGCAACCTCATGACCGACGAAAAGCGCCTCCCGCCTCTGCTCAAGCTCGCCCTCGAACTCGGGCCGCTCGCTCTGTTCTTCATCGGCAACGCCTATGGCGACCGGTTCGGCTTCCCGGAAGGTCAGCGCATCTTCGCCGCCACGGGCATCTTCATCGTGGCGACCGTGGTCGCGCTCGGCATCAGCTACGCCTTGATCCGCAAGCTGCCGATCATGCCGATGGTGTCGGGTATCGTGGTGGTAGTGTTCGGCGGACTCACGCTGTTCCTGCAGGACGAGACCTTCATCAAGCTCAAGCCCACCATCGTGAACACGATGTTCGGGCTGGTGCTGCTCGGCGGCCTGTATTTCCGCAAACCCCTGCTGCAGATCGTGCTCGACAGCGTGTTTGCGCTCGACGAGGAAGGCTGGCGCAAGCTCACCTTGCGCTGGGCCCTGTTCTTCTTCGCGCTCGCTGTGTTGAACGAGATCGTGTGGCGCACGCAGACCACTGATTTCTGGGTCAGCTTCAAGGTTTTCGGCATCATGCCGCTCACCATCGCCTTCGCGCTGGCGCAGACACCGCTGCTGTTGCGGCATGAGGTGAAAAAGGCAGAAGAGGTTTAAGCCTTTTACCCAAACACCTCGTCATCCCCGGGCTTGTCCCGGGGATCCACGTCTTAACCCGCCGTGTTTCTTGAGACGTGGATGGCCGGAACAAGTCCGGCCATGACGGGAAACGATGCCCCCTCACCCCACCGGCTTCATCAGCACCATCCTGCGCGTCACTCCTGGCAGGGGATCGCATTCCACCTCCATCCAGAGCGCCTCCTCCCCCGCCGCCACGACGGTTTCCTGCGAGGCCAGCAATTCGCAGCCGGCCGCCTTCGTCGCCTGCTCGATGCGCGAGGCGATGTTGACGGTCTCGCCGACGACGGTGAATTCGAGCCGGCTCTCGTCGCCCACCACGCCGCAGAACACGTCACCCGTATGGATGCCGATGCCGAGGCGCACCGGCGGGCTGAAGCCGCGCTTGGTGTTCCAGCGCTCGATCAGGTTCAGCAGCGTGCGGCCGCAGGCGAGCGCGCGCTCCGCGTCCCCCTCCTGCGCGCCCGGCACGCCGAAAAGGATGAGAGCCCCGTCGCCGGTGAACTTGTCAATGACGCCGCCGTGCCGGCTTGCCGCTCGCAAGACCCGGCGGCGGAACGAGGTGATGAAGACGGCAAGCTGCGCCGGCTCCATGGTCTCGCCGAAGGTGGTCGAGGCCCGGATGTCGACGAAGAGCAAACTCACCGGAATGCGCCGCCCCTGACGTAAGGACGCGAAAGCCTGGTCGGTCAGGATAGGGGCGAGTTCGCGCGGCAGATAGCGCGTGAGCGTCACGCGCAAGGTTGTCTCCCGCACGGCCCGTTCCAGCATGAGGCGCCCCTGCCGCGCCACGAGGATCAGAATCAGGCCCGCGGCGAAAACCATGACGATGCGCACCAGATTGGCCTGCATCGAGAACAGTCCCCCCATCCCGACCAGTTCCTGCTGGCGCTCCGCGGGACTTACGAAACCGCCGCCGAAGGCCAGGAGGGAGAGACCAATCACATAGATGGCCGCGACGAAGGCCTGAAGCCGGGGCTGATAATGGATTGCCGCCGCCGCCATGGTGATCGGCACCACCCAGGCGACCGGAAAAACCGAAAAAAGGCTGCCGGGAACGCCTAGCCCCCAATGCGTGTAGCCAAGATTGCCGAGAATGAGGCAGGCGTCGAGAATGGCGGTGATGACCGGCAGCTTCGTGATGGCGATCCGTTTCGAGGCGAGCCAGGCTCCGACCCACCCGAGGGCTCCGAACAGCACCAGGGTCAACTCTGCGGCCCAGATCTGCTTGAGCGCCATCGGGTTGGTGAGTTCGACACTCGCTGTGGTGATGACGACGGCCAGCAGCAGCAGCCCGGCCGTGACCATGCGTGCGAGCCCGGCCCGCTGCAGGGCGCCCATATCGGCCTCACGGATCAGCCGGTGCGTGGCATCGCTCAAGACAGGCGTCGTACGCAGGCTGTCGATCAGGCCGAGAGCGGCGCGGATGCGGTATCGCGGAGTCACGGGTTTCTTTCTGCTTCCAAGGATTTATATGGTCCGGCCAATACGTGCCGCAACGCCGATTACCGATTGGTTACGCCGTCACGGCCAGCCGGTCAGACCCGGCATCATCCCCGCATCTCACAGGAATATATGGCCCATGAGCGAGGTCTTCCAGGCGATCACCCTCTATATCGATGCGGATGCCTGCCCGGTGAAGTCGGAGGTCTATCGCGTCGCCGAGCGCCACCGGGTCAAGGTCTTCGTGGTCTCGAATTCCTTCCTGCAGGTGCCGCAGGATCCGTTGATCGAGCGGGTCATCGTGAGTTCGGGGTTCGATGCAGCCGACGACTGGATCGCCGAGCGCGCCCGGCGCAGCGCCATCGTGATCACCGCCGATATCCCGCTGGCGAGCCGCTGCGTGAAGGCCGGCGCCGAGGTGATCGGCCCGACCGGAAAGCCTTTCACGGAAGCCTCCATCGGCATGGCGCTCGCCACTCGCAACCTGATGGAAGACCTGCGCGCCATGGGCGAGGTGACGGGCGGACCAAAGGCGTTTTCGCAAAAGGACCGCTCGGCGTTTCTGTCGGCACTCGACGTTGCGATCAACCGGCTCAAGCGTGCGGGATTTGGCAATTAGATCATCGAGCCTAAGAGGCTGACTGAAAACTCCCGGAACGCATCCTGTGGCTGCATCCTGGCAGGAATAGGAAGCTTAATCAGGCCCAAACGGGACAGATTTTCACCGTTTCAGGTGCGGGGAGCGCCAGGAAGACACCTCGGTGGCAGCGGATAGCCGCATTTTGAGTCAGACTCTAAGGGGCCTGTGTTTGCTCATTAATGATGATATCTGGACGATAATGACGGATCAAATTGAGAACTTCGTTCTTCGATCCGATGAAAAACATCGAATCAATTACAATCTCGATTTTCTTGAGCGGATCTAGACGTGCTGTTCCTGCAAATTTTATTCCGTTCTCTTGAAAACTGATCGACTGAAGTTCGAGCCACGAGATCTTCAGAGTCCGAAAGATTGCATTCCGACTGATACCTTCTGGACCGATAATACAATCCGGCTTCCTATCGAGAGCATGAAAAAGCATACAGGCGAAGAGCAGGAATATGGCCGCGGCTAATCCTGCAAAGAGCGTCGTACGTAACCACCATGGCACAGCAACGAGCAAATGGCCCCAAAGGCCATTTCGCATCCGTCTCCCGGTGGGATACCAATCAGGATCGGACAGCTCATACGCCAAGAACAGAAACAGTAATGCGATGGCGATTGCGAGAGCAAAAAAGCCCAGTACCTTGCTTCTTTGGAAGAAGTAGCGACCTTCAGGTTGTACTCCGTCCTTCAGCTCAGCTGGCATGCCTAATATTCTCCCCAACTTACCTACTGGAGAGTAATATTATTACCGAACTGCCACCAACCGCAACTTTTCCCTGAACGCCTCAAAATTCTCCGGCGTCAGGGGCCCGATATGCTTGTGGCGGATGGTGCCGTCGGGGCCGACGATGAAGGTTTCGGGCACGCCGTAGACGCCCCAGTCGATGGAAGCGCGGCCGTTCGGATCGACGCCGACAGCCGCGTAAGGATTGCCGAGCGCGCCGAGGAAGCGGCGGGCGTTGTCCGGATTATCCTTCTGGTTGATGCCGACGACGCGGATCGACGGATCCCTGGCGAGATCGACCAGCAGCGGATGCTCCTGGCGGCAGGGCGCGCACCAGGAGGCCCAGACATTCACCACCGTCACGCGGCCCTTCAGATCCTCGTTCGAGAAGCCGGGCACGGCCTGGCCATTGGCCAGAAGCCCTTCGAGCGGGGCGAGGTTGAAGCTCGGAACGGGCTTGTTGATCAGCACCGAGGGGACCTCGGCCGGGTTGCGGCCTGAGATCAGCTGCACACCGAAAAGTACCACCAGGGCGATGAAGACGAGCGCGGGCAACAGGAAAATCAGACGAGAGCGCGGGCGCTCAACAACTTCAGCCACGGCGGGACCTCCGGCCGATGCCGCGCGCCTCGAGATCGGCAAGCGCACGGACCTGGATGCGGTGGTCGATCACGGCGCGCAGGATCAATCCGATCACGACCAGCGCCGTCAGGATATAGGAAAACGCGATGAAGAACGTGTGCGACATCGTTCAGGCCACCTGTAAGTCGAGGCGCTCGGCCTCGAGAATGGTGAGCGTGCGCACCCGGCGGCGCAGGATCTCGGTGCGCATGCCCGACAGATGCAGCGCGAGGCCTGTCAGGGTGAAGGCCACCGCCATGATCAGGAGCGGGATGAGCATGGAGGAATGGATCGTCGGCCCATCGAGGCGGAACACGGCGGCCGGCTGGTGCAGGGTGTTCCACCAATCGACGGAGAACTTCACAATCGGCACATTCACCGCACCGACAAGCGTGAGGATCGACACAGCACGCGCGGCTCGATTCGGCTCCTCGATGGCGCGCCAGAGGGCGAGAATGCCGAGATAGATCAGCAGCATCACCAGCATGGAGGTGAGGCGCGCATCCCATTGCCAATAGGTGCCCCACATCGGCTTGCCCCAGAGCGAGCCGGTGACGAGGCAGATCAGCGTGAAGGCTGCCCCGATGGGCGCGGCCGCCTTTTGCGACACGTCCGCGAGCGGATGGCGCCAGACGAGCGTGCCAAGGGCGGAGCTTGCCATGATCATGTAGAAGAACAGGGACAGCCAGGCCGCTGGGACATGGATGTACATGATCTTGACCGTCTCGCCCTGCTGGTAATCGGCGGGCGCCGTAAACCAGACCATGTAAAGCCCGACGGCCATCAGCAGTGCCGCCAGACCGCCCAGCCACGGCAGAAAAGTGCCGCTGAGGCTCATGAAGCGGGTCGGATTGGCAAACTCTCGGATCATGGGGCTCGATGTAGCGGTCTTAAAGAGTGCCTGCAACGGAGACATCGCCGCAAGCCGAATAACGATTTCGCCACTTGCGGGCTTTTAAGAACTTTGGAGCCGTTCGAGCATTCCGGAAATGTGCGTAGGACCTTGGCTTTAATGTCTCCCTGGTCCTCACCCTCGTCATCACCGACCTTGTGTCGGTGATCCCGCTTTATGGAAGCTCGGTGCTTTCCTGATCGGGATGGCCGGGACGAGCCCGGCCATGACGGAATGGGTGTCGTCCCCGGTGAGCCGGAGGCGAGGGAAGGGGATCCATGATCAGACCCTGTGCTGATGGATTCCCTTCCCCTCCCGCTGCGCTCCGGCCGGGAATGACAGCGAAGCCTAATTTCGTGCCCTTCATCCGCCACGCGAAACGGCCTATAATTCCGTATCATTGTTGCGGAGCGATCATGCGCCTTGGACTCTTGAGCCTCATCGGCCTCACCCTCGCTCTTCCCGCAGCAGCGCAGGACATCACCCTGCGCCTGCCGGTCGTCTGCGAGGTCGGCCACACCTGCTTCATCCAGAAATACGTCGATCACGACCCCTCGCCTGCCATGCGCGATTATCAATGCGGCGCCGTTGGGGAAGACGGGCATGACGGCACCGACATCCGCCTGCCGAACATGCTGGCACAGAAGACCGGGATCGACGTGGTTGCCGCAGCAGATGGAAAGGTCGCCAGCACCCGTGAGGGCGTTCCCGACACATTCGTGAAGGCGGAGGACCGCGAACGGATCAGCCAGATCGGCTGCGGCAATGCCGTGGTGATCGATCACGGCAATGGCTGGCGTACCGCCTATTGCCACATGGCGAAGGGCAGCCTCACGGTGCGCTCCGGCCGCGAGGTAAAAGCGGGCGAGAAGATCGGGCAGATCGGTTTGTCCGGGCTGACCGAGTTTCCGCATCTGCATTTCACAGTGATCAAGGACGGCAAGCCGGTCGATCCCTTCGCCTATGGCGCGACGGAAAAATCCTGCGGCGGCGGCAAATCTCTCTGGGAAGCCTCGCTCCAGCGAACGCTCGCCTATCAGGGCGGCTCTGTGCTCAACAAAGGTTTCGCCCCCGGTCCGGTGACGATGGAAGCGATCGAATCGGGATCCGTCGAGCAGGACACGCCCACGACCAAGTCTCCTGCCCTGGTGGCCTTCATCCGCGCCATCGGCCTCAAAGGCGGCGACGTGCAGACGCTCACCCTGTTCGATCCCGACGGCAAGCCGCTCGCCCAGAACAAGGCCCCGCCGCTTGACCGCGACAAGGCGCAATGGATGGCTTTTGCCGGCGTGAAGCAGCCGCAGGGCGGCTTTCGCCCCGGCCTCTATCGGGCGATCTATCGGGTTGAGCGCAACGGAAAAGCCGCCATCGAGCAGGCTTTCGGAATCAGCCTGCGGCCGTGATGCCGGCGTGCGCCGCGCGGCTGTCCGCAGGCACCTCCTCGCGCTCGTTCAGGCCATAATCGCGAATCACGCTCGCGACTCGCAGGCGGTAATTGCTGAAAACACCGGCGCGGCCCTCTCCTTGCGTGGCACGATGGGACGGCAGGTTTCGCCAGGCCCGCACCGCCTCCTCGTCGCGCCAGAACGACAGCGACAGCAGTTTTCCGGGCTCAGTCAGGCTCTGAAAGCGCTCGACGGAGATGAAGCCGTCCATCTCCATCAGATCGGCGCGCAGGGCGGCGGCGAGATCGAGATAATGGTGCCGTCCGTCGTCCCCGGCCGGCCAGACTTCGAAGATCACCGCGATCATGGTTTGATAAGCTCCGCATGAGGGGCCGAGGCAAGCCGGAGAAAGATCCGGTCTTCCCGGCGGATGAACTGTTCCCTTTTAGCGAATTCGTAATTGGCGCGCCCACCGGAATCGTTGCGCAGGCGCTCACGATAGGCCTCGTATTCGCCAAGGCTCCTGATGTTGTAGAGGCCGTAGGCCGTCGTGGCCGAGCCCTCGTGCGGCGCGTAATAGCCGATGAGATCCGCGCCGCAGCGGGGAATGGCCTGGCCCCAGTTGCGAGCATATTCGTTGAAAGCCTCCACCTTAAACGGGTCGATCTCGTAGCGGATGAAGCAGGTGATCATCTCAAAACATCCTTTTGGCTGAACCACGCTCGTTTCTAGCCGATTGTCCGACGTCGATGGTTCGGTTATGATCGAAGTATGAAAGAAGGTCCCGTCATCGCGTCCGTGGCCGCACTCCTCGGCGATCCGGCCCGCGCCAATATCCTCACCGCCCTCATGGATGGGCGGGCGCTGACTGTAAGCGAGCTTGCGCAGGCTGCAGGCGTCACGCTCCAAACGGCGAGCGGGCATCTCGCCAAGCTCGATGCCGCCAATCTGCTCACCGCCGAAAAACAGGGGCGGCACCGCTATTTCCGGCTCTCGGGGCCAGATGTGGCACAGGTGCTGGAGGCCCTGATGGGCTTGGCCCAGCGCACCGGTGCCACCCGCGTCAGAACCGGCCCGAAGGACGCAGCACTGCGATCCGCCCGCGTCTGCTACGACCATTTGGCCGGCGAACGCGGCGTTGCGATGCTGAAAGGCGCGCAGCGGCAGGGCCTCATCGAGGGCGGGCAGGACCTCGCCCTCACGACGAAGGGCCGCACCTTCTTCGCCGATTTCGGCATCGATCTCGCGAAGCTGGAAAAGGGCCGCCGTCCCGTCTGTCGCGCCTGCCTCGACTGGAGCGAGCGCCACAGCCATCTCGGCGGCGCACTCGGCGCCGCGATTCTCAACCGGTTGATCGAGAAACAATGGGTCCGGCGCGATGCCGGCCGCGTGCTGACTTTCACTTGCGAGGGCGTGGAGGAATTCGAGACGGCCTTCGGCCGTTCATGAAGATTTCGGTGACAGCCGTTTCTCGAACCAGTGATGCGCATAGGGCTCGCTGTTGAAGGGCGCGACCTCCTCGTAGCCCTCCCGACGATACAACACCTGAGCCTCCGTCAGGGCGCGGTTGGTTTCCAGATGCAGCCTCGCGAGACCGACCTCGCGTGCCTTTTCCTCAAGCGCCCGCAGCACCCTTCGCGCGATCCCGAGGCCGCGTGCGGTGGGCGACGTCCACATCCGCTTGATCTCGCCTGTGATGCCGTCTGCGACTTTGAGCGCTCCACAGCCAACGGGCTGGCCGTCGAGCCAGGCGACGATGAAGAAACCCGCCGGGGGCGACATTTCCTCGGCGCTCGCCGAATTGCTTTTGGCAGGGTCGAAGCCGACGTCGAACCGCTCGGCAAGCTCCCTGAAATACTGCTCCAGGCACGAGCGCGCGGCCGCGCTGTCGGGCGCCTCAAGGCGCAACTCCACCTCGCCGATCCGCAATAGGCGCACGACGTCTGCCATGGCGTTGATGAGGCGCTCGCGCTGGACCTGATCGAGGGGCATCAGAAAGGACGCAGCGAGTTCATCGGACAGTGCATCGTAGGTTGCTCGCTCGGCGCACCCTTTTGACGTCAGGACAACATGGCGGACCCGGCCATCGCCCATCCGATGCTGAGTCTTCACAAGGCCCTGGTTTTCGAGCGAGCGAAGCAGACGGCTGACATAGCCCGAATCGAGCTTGAGCCTGTCGCGCAGGATCCGCACCTCGATCCCATCCGGACCGATCTCGTGGAGAAGCCGTGCCTGTCCAAGCGGGCGACCCCG
Organism: Microvirga sp. GN3; assembly: GCF_055792825.1. Lineage (NCBI taxonomy): Bacteria > Pseudomonadati > Pseudomonadota > Alphaproteobacteria > Hyphomicrobiales > Methylobacteriaceae > Microvirga > Microvirga sp. GN3. The sequence goes on along the minus strand of NZ_JBVVAK010000038.1, from coordinate 9,283 downwards.
CTGGAGATAGCTGTCTTCCAGCGCGCCTACATGTTGCGTGACGATGCGGTTGAAGCGGCGAACCTGCTCGATCTGGCGCTGATCCATTCTCTGACTTTAGTCAGATATATGGCCTCGGGCAAGGCTGATGCGATTCGATGGAAGAGCCCCTACTCCCCCGACCGCAGGGCCGCAGCCGCGCCGACCGTGCCGACCACCGCCGCGATCAGCGACAGGGCGATCAGGATCAGGAAGGGTGTCGCGAACGGAATCGTCCCGCCCAGAGCTGCATTGGCGGCCGAAACCCCGAAGATCAGGGTCGGGATCATGAAGGGCAGAACCAGGATCGCTAGGATCAGCCCGCCGCGTCGTAACGACGACGTCAACGCCGCCCCCACCGCGCCGATGAAGGTGAGCGCGGGCGTGCCGACGAGCAATGTCGCCACCATGGCAAGCATGCCCTCGGGTGTCAGAGCAACGAGGAGGCCGAGAAACGGAGCCGCAATGGCGAGCGGCAGGCCCGTGACGAGCCAGTAGGCGAATACCTTCGCGAGCACGACGATTTCCAAAGGCGCGTGCGAGAGTCTTAGGAGATCGAGCGACCCATCCTCCTGGTCGGCCTGGAACAGCCGGTCGAGACCGATGAGCGTCGCGAGCAGGGCCGCGATCCAGAGGATCGCTGGGCCGATACGCGAGAGCAGGTTGAGATCGGGCCCGAGCGCGAAGGGAATCAGCGTCACGATCATCAGGAAGAAGATGAGGCCCATGACGCCCGAGCCGCCGACACGCGCGGCGAGTTTCAGGTCGCGGACCAGGAGAGCACGGAAGGAGCGAATCATGCGCCTTCTCCCGCGAATACCGAGGGAGATGGGGTCCGCTCGATCCTGATCTCCTTGGCATCGTTCAGAAACAGCGGCGAATGGGTCGTGGCCGCGATCATACCGCCATTGTCCCGATGGCTTTCCAGGAGGAGACGCAAGGTTTCCTGAGACGCGGTGTCAAGAGCCGAGGTCGGCTCGTCGAGAAGCCAGAGCGGCCGTTTCGCCACCAGCAGCCGGGCGAGCGCAACCCGTCGACGTTGCCCGGCCGAGAGATAGGCCACCGGCAGCCGGGCTGCATGGGCGAGCCCCACCGCGTCCAGAGCCTCGCGCGGCTTCAAGGCCGGGTTGCCGAGGAAATCGCGGGCGAAGGTGAGATTCTCCTCGGCCGTGAGCGCCGCCTTCAGGGCATCGCGATGACCCACGTAATGCAGGCATTCGGGCAGGGTCCGCTCGCCTGCCTCCTCCAGAAGAATCACGCCGGCTGCGGGATGCAGCCGGCCGGCGAGGATCTCGAGGAGCGAGGACTTGCCGGCACCGTTGCGGCCGGTGATCACCAGAGCCTCGCCTGGAGACAAGGTAAACGAAACGCCTTCGAAAATACGGCGCTCCCCCCTCTCGCAGGCCAAATTGTTAACGCTCAGACGCAAACCCCAAGACCCCTGCCCTGATTGCACCCCAGAATGGTTCTAAACCGTGTAGCGGGACGGCTCGAAATGATCTATAGCACCCCTGGCTGCGCCGCGCGCCAAGGCGTCCAATCCGCCTCGCGCGCTTCCTTCCCTGTCCGGGCGCCCCCGGAGCGGCGCGCGCTTATCGCGCTTTCGGCCGAACACATGTTCGTAACCCAAATGCACGCGAGGATTCGCCGTGACGCTCAACAACAGCTTCAATGCCCGCCAGACCCTCAAGGTCGGTGACAAGACCTATACCTATTACTCCCTCGTCGAGGCCGAGAAGAACGGCCTGAAAGGCGCCTCAAAGCTGCCCTTCTCCATGAAGGTGCTGCTCGAGAACCTTCTGCGCTACGAGGACGGCCGCACGGTCACCAAGACCGATATCGAGGCCGTGGCCGCCTGGCTCGACAACAAGGGCAAGGACGAGAAGGAAATTGCCTATCGTCCCGCCCGCGTCCTGATGCAGGACTTCACCGGCGTTCCGGCCGTGGTGGATCTCGCCGCCATGCGCGATGCCATGAAGAATCTCGGCGGAGACCCGCGCAAGATCAACCCGCTCGTGCCCGTCGATCTCGTCATCGACCACTCGGTGATCGTGGACGAATTCGGCACCCCGAAGGCTTTCGACCGCAACGTGGAGCTGGAATATCAGCGCAACGGCGAGCGCTACCGCTTCCTCAAGTGGGGCCAGACCGCTTTCGAGAACTTTTCCGTCGTTCCCCCGGGCACCGGCATCTGCCATCAGGTGAACCTGGAATTCCTCTCTCAGGCCGTCTGGACGCGCAAGGACCCGGTTTCCGGTGAGGAAGTGGCCTATCCGGACACCCTGGTCGGCACCGATTCGCACACCACCATGGTCAACGGCCTTGCCGTTCTCGGCTGGGGCGTCGGCGGCATCGAGGCGGAGGCCGCCATGCTCGGCCAGCCGGTCTCCATGCTCATCCCGGAAGTCATCGGCTTCAGACTCACCGGCAAGCTGAAGGAAGGCGTGACCGCCACCGACCTGGTGCTCACCGTCACCCAGATGCTGCGCAAGAAGGGCGTGGTCGGCAAGTTCGTGGAATTCTACGGCCCCGGCCTCAACGACATGTCGGTCGCCGACCGTGCCACCATCGGCAACATGGCGCCCGAATACGGCGCGACCTGCGGCTTCTTCCCGATCGACGACAAGACCATCGCCTACCTGCGCACCACGAGCCGTACCGACGAGCGCATCGCCCTTGTCGAGGCCTATGCCAAGGCACAGGGCATGTGGCGCACGGCCGAGACGCCGGATCCGGTCTTCACCGACACCCTTGAGCTCGACCTCGGCGACGTGGTTCCCTCGCTTGCCGGCCCGAAGCGCCCGCAGGATCGCGTGACGCTCGATAACTCCAAGACCGAGTTCCTTGGCGCCATGGAGAAGGAGTTCCGCAAGGCCGGCGAGATTGGCAAGCGCGTGAAGGTGGACGGCGCCAATTACGATCTCGGCCACGGCGACGTGGTGATCGCGGCCATCACCTCCTGCACCAACACCTCGAACCCGAGCGTGATGATCGGCGCAGGCCTTCTCGCCCGTAACGCGGTGAAGAAGGGCCTGACCTCCAAGCCGTGGGTGAAGACCTCGCTCGCGCCCGGATCGCAGATCGTCGAGGAATACTTCAAGAAGGCCGGCCTCCAGGGCGACCTCGATGCGCTCGGCTTCAACCTCGTCGGCTTCGGCTGCACCACCTGCATCGGCAATTCGGGTCCGCTGCCGGAAAACATCTCGAAGGCGATCAACGACAACGACCTCGTGGCCGTGTCGGTGCTCTCCGGCAACCGCAACTTCGAAGGCCGCGTGAACCCGGACGTGCGCGCGAACTACCTCGCCTCGCCTCCACTGGTGGTCGCCTATGCGCTCGCCGGCTCCATGCTGGTGGACCTGACCAAGGATCCGCTCGGTACGGGCTCGGACGGACAGCCGGTGTACCTGAAGGACATCTGGCCCTCCTCGGCGGAAGTGCAGGAGTTCATCGACCGCACGATCACCAGCGAGCTGTTCAAGACCCGCTACGCCGACGTGTTCTCGGGCGATGCCAACTGGAAGAAGGTCACCTTCGAGCCGGGCCTCACCTATGAGTGGCCTCCCGGTTCCACCTATGTGCAGAACCCGCCTTACTTCGAGGGCATGACCAAGGAGCCGAAACCGGTCACGGACATCCTGAACGCGCGCATCCTCGGCCTGTTCCAGGACTCGATCACCACCGACCATATCTCGCCCGCAGGCAACATCCGCGCCGCTTCCCCGGCCGGTGAATACCTGCAGTCGCATCAGGTGCGCGTCGCCGACTTCAACCAGTACGGCACCCGTCGCGGCAACCACGAGGTCATGATGCGCGGCACCTTCGCCAATATCCGCATCAAGAACCAGATGGTGAAGGACGAGAGCGGCCACGTGGTCGAAGGCGGCTACACGATCCACCAGCCCTCCGGCGAGCGGATGTTCATCTATGACGCCGCCATGCGCTACCAGAAGGAAGGCGTGCCGCTGGTCATCCTCGCCGGCAAGGAATACGGCACCGGCTCGTCGCGCGACTGGGCGGCCAAGGGCACGAACCTGCTCGGCGTGCGCGCCGTGATCGCCGAGAGCTTCGAGCGCATCCACCGCTCGAACCTCGTCGGCATGGGCGTTGCCCCCTTCGTGTTCGAGCAGGGCACCTCGTGGGAGAGCTTAAGTCTCAAGGGCGACGAGACCATCACCATCAAGGGCCTTGCCGGCGATCTGAAGCCGCGCCAGCGCATGGAGATGGAAGTCACCTCCGCCGACGGATCGGTGCGCAAGGTGCCGGTCCATTGCCGCATCGATACGCTGGAAGAGGTCGAGTACTTCCGCAACGGCGGCATCCTGCACTACGTCCTGCGCCAGCTCGCGGCGTAAGGCACATAACAAAGCGCCCGCTCTTCGCATGAGGAGCGGGTGTCAAAGACAAGCAGGGCGCTCCATCGTTGGAGCGCCCTGCTTTGTTGATGTATCTAAAGCCTTGTGAGGCCGAACGAGGATCTGGATTACCGGGATAGGCGCGAAAGCTCGCCTGCGAGAACCACGTGTGAAATGGAACCGCCACTCCGGGCATGGGGGAAGCGTCCAGCGAGAACCGCTTCCTCGATGGTCGTCTTTGCTCGATCCAGATAATATCTGGGAAAGAAGCCAGCTCCCCGCATCTGTTCGTAGTGTTTCAGAAAGTCATCTCTGAGCAGGTGAAGAGCTCTCTCCTTCGTGAAATCTCCCGGCTCCTCCGGTATGACTTCTCCCGCGAAGACATGTCCATCCGTCCGGGCTGAGACCACTGCGTCACCAGCATCGACCACGTCACCAAAATTGCGCGCATCGAACGACTTCCCCGGGTCATCGTATGGCATTGCGGCCAGCTCGCGATCGGCATTGATGAGAATATCCGCCAGCACCTGACTGCGGTCGATCTGATCGGATGGATACATGGAGGAAGCCTGCCTCAGAGCGGCGCCCGACAACGGCGAGAGAAGATTTCCATATTGCGGTGCGCGTCCTCCATGGCAACGATCGCGGAAATGACGATAATGAACGATCAAAGGATCAACGGAGGCTTCAGCACCTCCGCACAGCATCGAGAGATCCTCAAGGATATCCCGCTTTAGCTTCCTGAAATGGGTCGATGAGGGAATGAATATGCGGTGGGCTCTGATGAACTTGCCCGGCGCCATATCGGGATAAAACCGCCTGTGGCCCTCACCGCCAGCCCCACCGAGCTGGACCGCGGTTGGAACGGGACGGGTGACGGGGAAATAGATCGGGCCATAAACACCGAGACACAGAGACTTCCACTGTTCATATGCCTCTGCCGTGCCTCGGCGAACGGGCATGCGCGGATCCTCACCTTTATCCATGAAGCGCAAGTGATATTTCTCTGCGATGCCCCTCGCGATCGCGAAGTCGCTCTTGGAAGTTTTGTTGCTCGTGAAGTTGACCTTTCGGATGACCCCATCTCCGATATTGCGGGCCGCAGCCAGCATCAGAGACAAAACCGCACGAGAATCCCGACCGCCGGTCAGGTCAGCACGCATGTGAAGGTCCGATCGGAGCAATGTCGCCATGCGCCCAATCCAAAGTTTCATGTAGTTGCGGAATGCGCCCTTATGATCCTCATGCGTGGTCCGATTAGAAGCAGCCGATGTCATCCGCAACTTCACGGCGGTCCCGAAAAACGTGCGGGCGATCACGGCTTCCATGGTCGAGGGCACCAATTGGATTTCCTTGACGCTGGTTCTTAAGGACGTCAGCTGATCTCCAAACGATCCTTCAATAAAAAAGCTGGAAAGGTGAGCCTCGTCGATTGTGACAGGCAGATCCTTATCTGCAACAAAGCGTACAAGCTCAATGAAAGAGTTCGACAGGGCCCATCGTTCTCCACGCTGATACAGAAAGAGCTTGCAGTAACCACTGAAATCAGTGCCCACGACCGTCTCGCCATTGAGGGTGCAGACGACGATGTAAGCTCCATCTTGGCCCGGCTGAATATACCTCTTCCTCGACGCGATATACTTCTCATAGCCGGCATCGCCGAGAATGAGATCTTCGTCCTGAAAACAGAATCCGTGCAGGCGATGCAGCGGAAGAGCGTCGTAACTGGAGATCAACAAAAACGGCTCGCTCATCATTCTATGCAACGAGTGCGGCGCTTGCATTTGCCGGTGATTTTGCTAATGGCATTCGAGACTGGCATTCAAAGCATCTCCCAGATCCTGAACTCATTCACCGGATGAGTAGAGCGGCATCAACGGAAGATCCTTTCATGCCTCGTCTGCCGGTTTTGGATGTAAGCAAGCTCAACAAAACGCCTGCTCGCTATGTGAGAACCAGTCGGGCTCCTCAGTCAGAGCGAACTTCGGGGGAACAACTCTTTTTACTGAAGCGATCCCGCTCACTCCCGTTCACCCGATTCTTTCCGACGGCACTCATAACTTCACCGCCAGGGCTACCGTTTCCGACGCTCACTTGCTTCAAGCGGAAATAGGAGACGAGCGAAGACGCGAACAGGATACAGTGCCCTGGCGAGCAGAGAATTGCCTGTGGCAAATCGGATATAGGCGGCCGCCAATCGGTGCGCTCGTGAAGCAGCCAATGCCTCATCGATCTTCTTGAACTCTCTGAGTTCCCTCTCGGTACTGCGCAAATTGTCCTGTAGTCGAGCGCATGTTTTCTTGAAACGCTCCTTCTCGGAGTCGTCCTTGTTTCCGGAAAACTCTCTCTCAGCAAGCAGCTTCTCAAGCTTATCCCGGTCGAGAGCGGCAGTCCGGCGGATATCCCGTGCCCGTCGTTCTGCAAGACGCGCAAGAGACTTGTAGTATTCGATGTCTTCGGAGCCGAATGGCGTTTGCGGGACATCGACTTTTTTAAGCATATTGAAGATGCCTCTGCTGAATACCAAAAAGCTCCGCGACGCGTTTCATGTGAACGTCAGGCGAGTGCACTCTGCGAACATAGGCACGACCTTTTTCGGCCAAACCGCGGGCGAGATCGGGATCGTCCAAGAGAGTCTGGATGGCTTGCACATAAGAAGAGGCCATGTCGCGATCATCAGCCAGAGATGGCAGCAGAATCCCTGTTTCTCCGTCGATGACGATCTCGGAAATGCTTCCGACATCGGGAGCGATGACCGTGAGGCCATGGCTCATGGCCTCCAGGATCACGTTGGGAATGCCGTCATGCAGGCTTGTGTAGAGAAAGATTGAAAACCGGGAGAGCGGCAGAGCGCCAAAGCCGTTGTAAGACCCATGATATTGAAGGTTGCGTAGCCGTTCCAACATGAAGGGATCGAATCCGTTGAAGACGGATCCGCCGAATACATCGATATGCGCATCAGGAGCGCTGCGGCTCAGGCGCGAGGCAATCAAGGGAAGCAGAGAAGGTCTCTTTTCGGTATCAAGGCGTGAAGCCCATAGAACGCGCCGGGCAGCGTTGTTTTCGCGCGGAGGCAGCACCGCCGGCGCTTCGACCGGAGCATGGAGGCAGTGCCATTTATGTGTCTGCAGGCCGAGTCGATGATGATCCTTCTCAATCGTCGTCATGCTGTCGCAGATGATCTTGGAAAGATAATCGAGATTGTCGGAGATAAGTCCGAGAGAAGAAGCCACGATCGATGATTGGCCGTCCTTGATGCGCTCGATATCGGGAAAGCGGTAATAGGTGCTTTCTCTGTCCTTCAGGACGACGCCATACAAACCCAGAAACCGGTCGACGAATATGGATTGCCGCATGTGGATCCGTGTCTCGGATGAACATGTTTCAATCAATTTCAAGGTCAGCACGCAGCGCTGGTCCAATGAAAGCGCGCGGCAATGCACAGCCATGTCGACGACTACAGCGTTCGGCGGCAGGCGCTCGGTCCATCGCGCGTTGTCAAGGTCTTCACCGAGAACGACGAGAAAGTCCTTGAAAGGATCGAGTTCGTACAGGGCCTCCATAAGATGCAGAAAATATTTCTCTGCCCCGCCTCGTGACATGAAGGGCAACAGGAACACATCGCTGAAATCACGATCTCGGACGATGTCGCATAGATCGCGATAGGCGGCTCCCAGAGGATAGGGTCCCGTGAAATTCTCGTAGACTCGGCAAGTTTTATATCTTTCCGCTGAAATAGATGGCTCGATTGCGTTGGCCCGTGCAATGAAGTCTTTTGTTTGCGGATGTTCCGTAAGGCGGATCCTCAAACGTTCAGGCCGTTCCGACCTGACGTTTTCGCCCTCGACCCGGCCGCGTTGTTCGTGGCTCTCTGAAAGTTTCAGATAGACAGTAGGCTCAAAGAGTCGCGTCGGCGGTATTTGTCGGATTGAGATCGCATCGGCGGCCTTCAACAGGCTGTCTGGTCTCTGGCGATAGAAAAGGATTGTTCCTGGAACGGTATGAATGTCGACGCCAAAGGCCACTGCCTCCGCGTTGAAATGCCAATCTTCGTAAGCATAACCTCTCTGGAGTCGAACATCCGCATAGGGAATGCTCAGAAATATGTCCCGATGGGCACATAGGCGGGATATGTAAGGCTGCCTGTCGACGAAAGTCTGGGGAGGAATGACTTCCAATCCCTTATAGGTGACAATCGAATACTCACCCCCGAAGCAAAAAATTTGCTCGGGGAAATAAAGGGCGTTGTTACCTTTTTTATGAGCTTCTATTAAGATATCATGAAAGTAATTATATGAGACAAGATCATCCGCATCGGCGGTAAAGATATACTCTCCTGAGGATTGATTAATTCCATCGTTGCGAGACGGCCCTAAGGATCCGTTGTCGACCTCGATGATCTTGATTTTTTCATAGATACTTAAGTCGGACGATGACAGAACCTGCCGGGTATCGTCATCTGTTCTATCGAGAACCGCAATCAACTCCAGATAGATCCCTTTTGATCGTGCAAAGGCCCCAGCCTCGGAAAGGGAAAGAAGCGTACGCCTCAAAAAGACAGCTTCACGATGGATGTTGAGCACGATGGAAGCATGGATAGGATTTTCAACCATTGACTATGCTTTCCACGATGCTCCTGAAGCAGGAAAAGCGCGCGTCCTATCCAGAATCACCCGCCATCAATGCAAGTAACACAACTTCATTACATTTCGAAATGGGATTGTCAGGTCAAGGCCGTAAAATTTGGACGGATTGCTGAGAAACCGGCCACTCCAAATCCAAGACAAGCCTAGCCGCTTTTATGCACGAGGCGGTTGGAGAAGGCTGGCGGATGTAGCTTAAGCACTTGAAGCAGCGTAGGATTTAGTTGCTGAGACTAACCCCTGCCACCGATTGCACTGTGCCACACC